>JALHLM010000059.1 GCA_022844585.1 Pirellulales bacterium
CCGCGCCCTTCGGCGTTGAAGTTCTTCCCGGCCTTGGTGAATTCGCCGTCGAAATAATCGCCGAAGACGAAGAAGTAGGTCGGCGGCGGCACCGTCCGGTTAGCGACGTTCGGCGGCAATGCCGCTTGGCCCTGGACGGGTCCGGGCGCGAAACAAGCCAAGAGCGCCAGGCCGATAACGCTGAGCCCGCCGCGCCGCACGGCGCGCGAACGCGAATAGTTTCGCCGATGCATCGCTGCGACTCCTCGTTCTGATCCGATCGATTTTACGCGTTCCCGGCGCGCCGGGAAGCCACAGGGGCGACTCTTTTCCGAATTCGCCCACTCGCCCCAGCCGCGTCCTGTCTGTCCATCTTACCAATTCCCCGTCCCGTGCTTACTTCCAACATCCCGGCAAGTCGCGCGGGTTCGACCAAAGTCGCACCGGCCGGGCGGACGATAACATTCTTAACGAATAGACCGGCCGTAGGGTCTGTACGGGGACGCGCCGGATGCGTCCCACGGAGAGCGGAGCTCTCCGACGGCGCCTTAGGATGGAGAAAACGGACTATGCGCAGCAGTCAGCGTCAGGGACGCGTTTCCCCGGGACTCATGCTTTTGGCGGCAATCTGGGCCGGCACGACCTTGACCGGCTGCCAGTTCAACGAGGGCGGACAGACGCTCCCCAGCCCGTACTACCTACAAGATGACGTCCAATATCACCCGGCCGGACCGGAGTTCAAGCTCTCGCGCGAAGCCGCGGCGCTGGACGAAGCCCGGGCGCGGGTGCAAAACGGCGCGACCCCGTAATCGCCACGCGGGTCGAACAACGATCATAGTCGGGCGTCGTTTCGCTTCACCTGGCAGATCGCGGACAGCGGCTCGTTCGCTGTGCGCGCACCATGTGACCGAGGCGGCGCCAGAGGGGGGACGGCGCCCTTGCGGCTGACGACCAAGCGCGCGCTTTTTCGAAAGCGCCGTTTGGCCGTCAGTCCGCGAGGGACATTTTGTTTTCTGGAGTCGTGCGCGCGGTTGCACCACAGAGGGACGGAGGACACGGAGAGAGAGGAAGAGTTGCGCGCGTTCGATTCGATGGCGCTGCGACACTTTTTCTTGTGCCGCGCATTCTTAAGATCGATTGGATGCGATTGTGTTCCGTCGGTGGTTTCTGCCGATGGATTGCTTGGAGGGGGACTTGCCATGGACTTCGAATTGCCGCCCGAGGCCCAACGCTGGGTCAATGACGTGCTGGTTTGGATTGGGTTTGGCACGCTGGTCGGATTGCTGGCGAAAGCCATCATGCCGGGCCGCGATCCCGGCGGCGCCGTGGCAACAATCATGATGGGCATTCTCGGCACCATCATCGGCTGCGGCACGTTGTTGTTCTTTGGCGCGGACCGCCCGATCACGCCGATCAGTCCCATCGGATTGCTCGTGGCCACGACCGGCGCGTTCGTACTTTTGGCCTTCTACCGCATCATGGCCGGTCACTGGTTCCGTGACGGCGTCCGCCAGCCCCTGCTCCGTCGCCGCGTCCGCGCGCCCAAGTACGCGGAAGTGGATCAAGTGGTGTACGAAGAGACGTAGCACGAGCAACATTCCGTAGGTCAGGCACCCCGGTCGAAGCCGAAACTTGTCGCACCGCTCTAACGCCGAGCAACATCCCGTAATCGCGCCAGCCAATTGCCTGACAAATCGACGCCTTGCTCCGTCAGGCAATTTGCCGGCATCGACTCTGGATGTCGCCGCGTTTGTTTTCGATGCGCTGCTTTTTGCCTTCCACCACGGTGCCTGACCTACGGATAGCGCTTTCATGCGCAACGGGGTTCACGCTTTCCAGAAGAGCGACTCCTTCGACACTTGATACGCCACGCCCATCTCCGGCGTTTCGAAAAGCGTTTGCCCTCGATGCAACGACTCGACGCCGCCGATCACCATGCCTGAGGTGAGCAGCGTGCGCTCGACCGGATATGGCGCTTTGCCGGTGAGCACCATGTCTTCGATGTGATGAATCAACGGCGTGAAGAAATCGGCCGTTGACGAGCCGTGCCCGGGCATCGGCAGATACATTTGGCAGGAGACGATTTCGTTCTTGTCCGCAATATAGCCGGCATAGTTGAAGTCCTGGACCGACGTCAGGTAGATGCTGGTCTTGAAGCCGTCGCGATGTTCGACGAAGAATCCGGCCGTGGTCGGCTGGACGCGCTTGAACCACTCATAGCTCACCGGATCGCTGGGATAGCCGCCCTCGACCGGCAGATTATGGCTGCGACAGAGCGCCGCCACGATCAAGTCGCGCGTCCGTTTACGTTCGTCGCGTTCGAGTTCCGTCCAAAGCGCGTCTCCCTTCAATGCGTGGACGCTCTTAATCCCCGCTTCGCCGCCGCGCCGGCGTTCCGACATGCATTGTGCGGCTTCGTAGGCGTGGAAGTCGTAGCTGTCGACGCCGCCGTAGGCCACGCAGACGCTTTCCTTTAAATCCGCGCCGTGCGGCATGTCGATCGCCGGCAGGCGCCGCGTGACCGGCAGCGACGACCCGGCCAGGAACGGGAAACCCAAACGTCGCGCGTCCTCGACCATCTCCGCGCATTCCGCCCAATTCGTGGAGAGATGCTTGTCGTTGAACACCGGCGCCGCGCGGCCGCTGTCTTCGAAGACTTTAACCATCTCCTTGAACCAGCGGTAGCGTGGATAGAGCGTTTGCCCTTTGTAGTTGCGCGGGTAATCGCCGTGCTCGCCGATGATCACCACGCCGTCGACCGCGAGCTTGTCGCCTCCCAAGGTCAGCGCCTCGGCGACGGAATTGAATTGGCGGAGCTTGTGCTTGGCGATGCGCTCGCGGGCCAGGTCGCCTTCAGGAAACTGTTCGATGTATACGCCAGCCACTTCCACGCGCGGTTCCACCCAGCCGCCGGCCCAGGCGTAGCCCGCGGTCAGCCGATCCAGAAAGTGTTGCGAATGCGAGTGCGTTCGCACCTCGGTGCCGATAAAGGCGATCTTCTTGCGGCTGGTCTGCGCGGCGCGGGCAAATTGCGTGGCAAGCAAACATCCGGCGCTCGCGGCGAGGAATTGGCGACGTTGGAGCATGGTGTCAAATCCGCGAAGGAGGGAAGCGAGGCGGGGAGGGACTACGTAGCGGAACGCCTATACTAACCCGCTGCACGGGCGAGAGGGAGTGGATTTCGGTATCCCGGCGGTAAGTCGAAAAACACTCCCAGCGGCGGTCCGATTCGTGTTATGATCCTGAGACCGTGGCTTAACGACGCTCCGTCTGGAGGGACAGGCATGTCTCCGCATCGCATGATTCGCTGCACCGCCGTCGCGGTGGTGGCACTGCTTCCGGTTTCAATCCAAGCGGAAGAAAAGCCCGCGGCGATTCGCGGCGAGGCTTCGGCCACCGTTGCGCGGGAAATCTTCGCCAAACCAGACGTGACGGGCGGCGCGGGACATCGCATCCTGGTCGGTGAAGGGGACGTGCGATTGCCGTTGGTCGTCGTGCGCGGCACGCCTTACGCCATGGGCTGGCACTTGGGCCGACAGATGAAATCGGAGATTCACCAATTCGTGCCCGCCGCGTTGGCCGGCATCACCAAGGAACTCGGCGTCACGGAAGCGCAGTTGACCGAGGTCTGGGCGCGCTCGGCGGCTTATGCCGATGATCGCGTCGAACAGGAACTCGCCGGCCTGGCCGACGGCTCGGAACTATCGCTCTCAACGTTGCAGGCTGTGCACGCCGTGCCGTTGTTGATGCCGTATTCGTGCAGCAGCATCGCCGCCTGGGGCGCGGCGACGGAAGACGGTCACCTGTATCAGACCCGCAATCTGGATTGGAGCCTGGAAGTCGGCGCGCATGAATTTCCGTCGATGGTGCTGTACATCCCCGACGGCGGCATCCCGCACATCGTACCGTCATTCGCAGGCGTGATCGGCGCGCACACCGGGATGAACGCCAAAGGCATCGTCCTTTCCGAAATGGGCGATTCCTCGGCCAAGGAAGCGCCGTACGACGTGCATGCTCCGCACTTCGCCATCTTCTTCCGCACGCTGCTTTACGATGGCGACTCGCTCAGTCGCACGCTCGATATTTTTCAAAACCAGCAGCCGACGAAGCGCTATCACTTCGTCTTCGGCGATGGCCAGAATGAACACCGCGCCGTGAAGTTGCGGGCGCATTCGCCAGAGGGCGAAGGCAAATGGTTATCCATTTGGAAAGACAACGATCCGACCGATGAGATCGCCCCGGAAGTGATGTCGTGCGTCGTCTACAACGACGAAGGGCGCGGGGCGTTTCCCACGCTCAAGGCCGAACACGGCAAGCTCAATGGCGAAAAGTTGGTCGCGCTCGCCAACCAAATTCCCATCAAGGGCGGCAACGTGGAAAACGTGATCTACGACGCCACGGCCCTGCGGATGTGGGTCTCCTACGCCCACGGCGACCAGGAGGCCTACCAGCGGCCGTACGTGTACGTCGATCTCAAAACCATCGACGCCGACGCCGACGGCCGCCCGGACTTGGAATAGCCCAGCTCAATATACGTCGGTTGAAACCTCCCGCGCCGGGGACTGGTATAATCGCGCGACGGCGGACCGGCTGCCAATCGGCGGACGGGTCTCCGTAGCGGTCCGGTTTCTCTTCTTCGCGGGAGGCGCGACGTATGTCGTTCCAGCAATTTCACGCGCGCTTGTTCGCACTGGTCTTTGGTCTGCTGGTCGTGGCGAGCGCCCGTTTCGCCGCCGCCGAAAACGACCTCGCGTCGGCGTTTCCTGCAGGCGCCATCGTTTACGGTGAGTTGAGCGACGCCGGCGAGGTGGCCGATCGCCTGCGCGGTTCCGCCTATTGGTCGACGCTCGTGGACAGCCCGCAGTGGAAACAGGCCCAGAATACGCCGCAGTGGCGGCAATTCCAGGCGGGTCGCACGCTGCTGGAGCGTCAACTTGGCATGGATGCGTGGGAGGCGGCGAAGAGTTTGCTGGGGAATCGCGTAGCAGTCGCCCTTTACCCGCGCGGCCCTGGCGAAAAGCCGAACGTCGTCGCGCTCGTGCGCACCGCGGACGCGGCCTTCCTGCCGAAACTTCGCGAACAACTCGCGCCTATGCTGGCGCTCGCGGAGGAAAAGCTGCACGTCTCACAGGCGCTCGACGGCGTCGAGCGCATCAATCTCGATAACCAAGGCTATTTGGCCTGGAAGGGCGATTGGCTTGTCTTCGCGGATCGCGAAGAATTGCTCGATCAATCGCTCGCGTTGCTGGCAACGAATGAAGGCGAGAATCTGAAGCAGGACAAGCCGTATCAAGCGATGCTCGCGCAGGCGAAGTGGGACGCGCCGTCAAGCGAATCCGACACGCGATTGCTGCGCGTGTACGCGAACATGGCGATGATCAATCAGGCCGCGGGGGGCCGCATCGTCCCGGAGAAGCTCGATAACGCGCTCAGTTCGTTGGTGCTCGGTGAAAGCTTGCAGTTGGCGAGTCGCAGTCCCTACTTGTCCGTCGCCGTCGATGTGGGCGACCATGGTTGGCTCGCCACGGCGACTACCGCCGGCGACCGCGCGAAATTGGGCGATCTCTACGCCCCGTTCTTTCCGCCAGAAGGCGAAGCGGGCGTGAAGGCGTTTCCGGAAGTGCCGAAGCTGCTGGGCGGCGTGACGATTTATCGCGACTTCGCCAAATGGTACGGGCATCGCGAGCAATTGCTGCAAGAGCAACTGATGCCGGAGTTCGATAAGTTCGAAAGCGGTCTGGCGAATTTGCTTCCCGGCAAGGACTTTGGCGAGGACGTGTTGCCGCTTGTGGGACGTCGCCTGACGTTCGTCGCCGCGCCGCAGGATTTTGCGCATTTGGACGGCGAACCCGCGGTCAAGCTGCCTGGCTTTGCACTTGTGGTCGAACTCGCCAAACCGGACGAGGCGGCCGCGATCCTGCAATTGTTCACGCAAACCTTGGCAGCCATCCTTAACATCGAGGCCGGGCAACAAGGTCGGCAACCGTGGGTGATGACGTCCGAAGCGTATCAGGGCGTGCAAATCGCCTACGCCGACTACCTGGACAAACCCTCCGGCGACAAGCTCGGCATCGCCTTCAACTTCCTGCCGGCGACCGCGCGCGTCGGCGATCAATACATTCTCAGTTCCTCGCGCGGACTATGCCGGCAACTCGTCGACGCGTTGCAACAGCCGGCGACGTCGATCGGCGCGAACGACGCGCCGCGCACCATCGACACGTCGCTGCAAATCGGGCCGATCACGGATCTGCTGGAAGAGAACCGCGAATTCTTCCAAGGACGGATGATCCAAGAAGGGCGCACCGCGGAAGAGGCCAAGGCGGAGTTCGACGTGCTAATCACGCTGCTGCGCCGCCTCACGGCGTTGCGACTCAGCACCGTCGCGGAGGCCGAGACCTTCCAACTGCAATTCGCGGGGAGCTGGCAATGATCGCCGCGGCCGATTCGCTCGCTCTGTATGACGTGGCTGCGTCCGGCTGGACGCGGCGCCACGCGGCGCATTTGCTCTGGCGCGCGCAACACGGGGCGACTGACGCGGAAATTACCCGCGCTCACGAGGAAGGGTTAACGGCAACGCTCGATCGCTTATTGAATCCGCAACCCGAAGCGTCCGAATTCGCGGCGGCCGACGCGACGCTCGCGCAACTGGCCGCGGATTCCGGCGACATCGGCGATCTCAAGGCCTGGTGGGCGCACCGCATCGTGCGGACGGCGAATCCGCTCGTCGAGAAGATGACGTTGTTCTGGCACAATCATTTCGCCACCTCGAATACGAAGGTCGATTCCGTCCCGCGGATGACGGCGCAGAACGTCACCTTACGCACCCACGCCGTCGGCAGTTTTCGCGACCTGCTCGGCGCGATGGCCCGCGACGTGGCGATGTTGGTCTGGCTCGACGGCAACGCCAATCGTCGCCGGCAGCCGAACGAAAACTTCGCCCGCGAGCTGCTGGAGCTGTTCGCCCTCGGCGTGGGCAATTACACGGAGCGCGACATCCAGGAAGCCGCCCGCGCGTTCACCGGCTGGCACGTGCGCCAGGAGAAATTCTGGTTCAACGCCCGGCAACATGACGACGGCGCGAAGCAAGTCTTCGGCGCGTCGGGCAATTTCGATGGCGGCGAAATTATTGATCTCTGCCTCGCCCAGCCGTCCTGCGCCCGCTTTCTGGCTAGCAAGTTACTACGGCAATTCGTCATGCCGTCGCCGCCGCAAGAAGCCGTCGACGTCCTGGCCGCGAACCTGCGCGAGCACGATTACCATCTTGCGCCGGCGTTGCGAACGCTCTTTTGCTCGGAGCTGTTTTTCAGCGCCGCGGCCGAGCGTTCCATCATCAAGAGCCCCGCCGACCTGGTGCTCGGCACGTTGCGCACTTTGGAGGCCCGCGCGAACCTGCGTCCCGCGGTGCAACTCATGGCGGAGCTGGGACAAAATCCGTTTGAGCCGCCGACGGTGAAAGGTTGGGAAGGGGGCCGGCTGTGGATCAATTCCGCCAGCATGCTCAAGCGCGCGAATTTCGCCACGGACCTGGCGTTCAGCGATAGCTACGGCACGATCGCCGATCCGGCCGAGCTCGCCGCGTCGCGCAACTGGCGGCGCATCGATGAGATGCTGCAGCACTACGTGGAATTGCTCTGGTCCGCCGACGCAGGCGAAAGTCTGCCGCTGCTGGAACGGGCGATGAGCGAAACCCGCGGAACCCTCAGCCAACGACTCCGTGGCGTGGTTCACCTGATCCTCGCCGCGCCGCGCTACCAGTTGATGTGAATGAAATGGGATTTTGAGAATCCACACTAGCCCGACGCGCAAGCGAGGGGGAGCAACCGCGGAATTGAGTACGACGTTTACTCAGGTCCCACCGTCTACGCCCCCTCGCTTGCGCGTCGGGCTAGTGTGCAGTCGACTTGCGTTAGTTTGAACTCGGGAGCTTCGATATCATGTCCCTGACCCGTCGCACGTTTGTTCAGCGGCTCTCGGCGTCCGGCCTTCTGGCGATGGGCGCGATGCCGCCACGGTTCCTCTGTCGCGCCGCCCGCGCGGCGGAAGCGAGTTCGCCAAGTACGTCCGGCCGCGTGTTGGTGTTGGTGCAATTGGAAGGTGGCAACGACGGCCTCAATACGGTCATTCCGTTCGGCGATGACGCGTACTACCGCGCGCGGCCGGGGCTGGGCCTCGCGCGCGACACGGTGTTGAAGCTCGACGACTATCATGGCCTCCATCCGTCGCTCACCGGCTTCAAGGAATTATTCGACGAAGGGGCGCTCTCCATCGTGCAGGGCGTCGGCTATCCGAATCCCGATCGCTCGCATTTTCGCTCGATGGACATCTGGCATTCGGCGCGGCCGGAATCGGTGCGCATCGAAACCGGTTGGCTGGGCCGCGCGCTCGACGCCACGGCTGCGCAGCATGAGGCCAAGGCGCCGGCCCTGGCCCTGGGCATGGAACGGCTGCCGCTGGCGCTCGTGGCGGCCAAGATCAATGTGCCACTCATTACCGACCTGGCGAGCTACGAGCTGCGTCTCGCGGAAGGCTCCGAAGCGGAACGCGCGGCGATGCGTGCGCGCCTGTTCGAATCAGCCGAGTTACCGCCGGGGGACGCCGCGGAGCTCCAGTTTCTCACCAACACCGCGCGGAGCGCTTACCAGAGCGCCGAAAAACTGCGCGCCGTGATGGGCAGTTACCAAGCGGCCATCGAATATCCCGGCAACGCGCTGGCGCAGCAATTGAAACTGATCGCGCAGATCGTGGCCAGCGAATCGGAGACGCGGATCTTTTTCGTTTCGCTCGGCGGCTTCGATACCCACGCCGACCAGGCCGCGGCCCATGCGGCGTTGCTGACAGAGCTTTCGAGCGCCTGCCGCGCGTTCTACCAGGACCTCGCCGGGCACGGTCTCCAGGATCGTGTGCTGCTGGCGACATTCTCGGAGTTCGGCCGCCGCGTCAAGGAAAACGGCAGCCTCGGCACCGACCACGGCGCGGCGTCGCAGATGTTCGTCGTCTCGCCGGGCCGCGCCGGGCTGCGCGGCAAACACCCCAGCCTCGAAGACCTCACCGACGGCGACCTCAAACACCACACTGACTTCCGCTCCGTCTACGCGACGCTGCTGGAGAAATGGCTCGAACTACCGTCCGAACCGGTGCTCGGCGAGCGGTTTGCGATGCTGGATATTGTCTAACTAGGCGCCGCCAATGCAAGCCCGATCATTCAACGTGAAAGCAAGTGCGTGCCTAACGCGAAGAGAGACGGCAACACATAGAGTCCCAAAATGAGCGCCGCGAGGTCTTGGCCCTCTGGTCCTATGAACGCGCCCCAAGCCGCGTAGATTGAGAACGGAATCAAGCTGCCGAAGTAGGCGATTTCCGGCACGTAGGAATGTGGGCGGCGAAACGCATCAAGCACCGCATAGAGCAGTATGGATGGCAAGGCGATCGCCGAGCAAATGAGCGCGGCGAGAACGGTCTCAAGATCGAGCGACGCCGCGAAAGCAACTGTCGCAACGACGTTAAGGAGGAGCAGCTTGGCCAGTACGACGCCGGCTCGCTTCAAGGTCGACGGCCGTTGCATAGTACGTCGCCGAAATTAAAAGGAAACCAAAGTTCAACCGTCGAGCGCCAGTTGCCGCGGCTGCCTCCGCAGCACAAACCAACTCACCACCGCGGCCGCGAACAGCGCCAGGCTGATCCATTGCGAGATCGTGAACTCCGTGCCGAGTTGGCCCGATTCGTCGTCGCGGATCCATTCCAGCAGGAAGCGTGTGACTGGGTAAACGGTGATCAACAGCGCCGCCACTTCGCCGTCGCGGCGGCGGAACGGAAAGTACGTCCACAGGAACCAGGCGGTCAGCAGGCCGGTGATCGTATCGTAGATCTGCGTCGGGTGAATCGGCGCGCTCCGCGGCAGCAGCTTGCCGGGCGTCCAGCGGCGATGCGTGCCGGAGGCCAGCGTGACGTCGATCGGTTCGCCCGCTTTGCCGGCGCCGATGAGTAGTTCGATCACCTGTTCGCGGTGCGTGATGGGAATCGCGTTGATCGTTTGGATGGTCTCGCCGGCTTCGAATCCCGCGTTTGCGGCCAATGACTCGGCAGCCACATCGGACACCACCGCACCGCCCCCGGGCAAACTATCGAAGCGCAGCCCCCAGACGTCGACTTTGCCGTCGATCGCCTGGCGCACCTGTGGCGGGCTGCCCCAGGGAAACGTCACTGCCCAAGGGAGATCGCACGCGCCGCCGAAGCAACAACCTTGCATCAAACAGCCGAGTCTTCCCAAGCCAGCGCCGAGCGCACAACTGGGCGCGATCAGGTCGGCCATCGCCAGCGCCGGCAATTGATACTTGCGGCAAAACGCGAACAGCGCGATCACGCCGCCGATCAGCGAGCCGTACACGACGAGCCCGCCTTCGTTGAATTTGACAATCTCCAACAACGTCGCCTGCCAGGTGGGACGGCTGAACTGCTGGTCCCAATACTGGATCACGTAGAACAATCGCGCGCCGATCATTCCGCCGGCGAACAGCCAAAAAGCAAGGCTGTAGATGATCTCCACGTCCATGCTGAGTTGCCGCGCGCGATAGATGGCGAGCGCGACAGCGCTCACGACGGCAACCAGCAACAACGTCCCATAGCCGCGAATCGGCAGGCCGAGTCCTGGCTCAACGATGATCTTCGAAAAATAAATCGCGATGCCGACAAGCGCGACAAGCAACACGCCGCTTTTCAACTCCACGGCGCGTCCCGCCCGCAGCAACCACACGGCCCAGCCAATCGCGGCCACGGCCCAGACGCCCATCAACAACCCGACCCCGAACACAGGAATCCCCGTGCCGGGAATGACGTCGGGAATGTAGAAGAGGGTGGAGTGCATGGGAATGATGAATGACGAATTCAGAATGACGAACGTTTTTTTTCTCAGTCAACGTGACTTAGCCGTCTCAATTCATCATTCATCATTCGTCATTCATCATTTAGTTACTCCGCCGCTCCCATCGCCTCGCGCTGTTGTTGTCGGTCGTAGTCCATCAGCGCGTCGGTGACGGGTTGGAGGTTGCCGGCGAGGATGTTGTCGAGCTTATAGAGTGTGAAGTTGATGCGGTGATCGGTGACGCGATTTTCGGGGAAGTTGTACGTGCGAATGCGCTGGCTGCGATCGCCGGAGCCGACCAACGTCTTGCGGGTTTCCGCCCGTTTTTTCGCTTCTTCCTCGCGCTTCATTTCGTAGACGCGGCTTTTCAGTACGCGGAGCGCCCTGGCGAGGTTCTTATGCTGACTTTTTTCGTCCTGGCACTGCACGACGATACCGGTTTCGAAGTGCGTCAGTCGCACGGCCGACGCGGTCTTGTTGACGTGCTGGCCGCCGGGACCGCTGGCGCAGAATAAGTCTTTGCGATAGTCGTCGGGTTTGATGTCCACTTCGACGTCTTCCGGCTCCGCGAGCACGGCGACGGTCGCGGCCGACGTGTGGATGCGCCCCTTGGTCTCGGTCTCCGGCACACGTTGCACCCGATGACCGCCGCTCTCGTATTGCAATTCGCGAAACACTCCCTCGCCTTCCAGGCCGAGGCAAATATCTTTGAAGCCCCCGAGTTCCGTGGGACTGGCATCGAGAATTTCTACCTTCCATCCCTTGGCTTCCGCGTGGTGCTTGTACATCTCGTACAGGTCGCGCGCGAAGAGCGCCGCTTCGTCACCGCCGGTGCCGGCCCGGATTTCCATCACGCATTTGGTGCGATTGGCGTCCTCGCCCCCGATCGTCAGATCGAGCAACTCGTTCCATAGCTGCTCACGCTCGTCGCGCAGCCCAGGCAGTTCGGCCTCGGCTAGCTCACGGAGGTCGGACTCCCCCGACTCGATCATCTCCCGGGCTTCGGAAATCTGGTTGTTCAGACTGCGAAAGCGCCGGTACTTGGCCCCCAGCTTGGCGATCGACCCATGTTCTCGGGCGACCTGGGAATAGCGCGCACCGACGGCCTGGATCTCCGGGTCGAGCAGCATCTGCTCCAACTCCTCGAACCGCGCCAGCGTTTGATCAAGCTTTTCCCTCATGGAAGCACCAGGACAGCAAGTTGGGACGACAAATTTTACGGACAGAAACGGAAATCACCCACACCAACCCGAAGCGCCAGAAACACTAGCCCGACGCGCCAGCGAGGGAGAGCGGACGTGGGAGTCTGAGTAAACGTCGTACTCAATTCCACAGTTGCTCCCCCTCGCTGGCGCGTCGGGCTAGTGGAGAGGGACGTTGTCCGCCAACAAAAAAAGAACGAGGAACCCGGAAGGCAGCCGCCGGGCGAGCCTGGGCAGGCCCTGCTCCGACGTGCCGCGTTCCGAATTCCTCGTTCCGATTGGAATCCCGCTAAGCGCCAGCTTCGCCGGCCGTTTCCGCTTTCTTGCCCTTCTTCAGGCTGGCATAGCCGGCCCCGGCGAACTTGGTCTTGAATTTCTCGATGCGGCCCGCCGTATCGACGTATTTCAGCTTGCCCGTGTAGAACGGGTGGCAGGCATTGCAAATGTCGACGCGCAGCTCCGGCACGGTGCTCCGCGTGGTGAACGTGTTGCCGCAACCGCAGCGGACCGCGGTCTCGATGTACTTGGGGTGAATCTTGTCTTTCATAAGACCTGTCCTGCCAATGGTTTCCAACGAGAGGCACCCGGAAATAGGGCAGCCTGGGAAGCTTGCTAAACCTTGAATAGTATCGCCCTGGGCCGCAGGGAACAAGGGCGTCCGTGTGGCGACGCAGCTCTCGATCGCCGGCCAAGGCCCCTCGGGCAACGGCTGTTCGCATTTAGCGGCCGTCCGCTCCCGTTCACACAGGCGGCCGACTAGGATAGTTGCCAAGCGTCGGATATCCCAACTCGGCACTTTGATACAGGCAGCTTGAAAAAGTGCCGGCCATCACAATTCTCCGCCGCCCTATGAACACGCAAGTCTCGTCGGACAACCCGGGCTGGAAAGGTCGAGGGGCGCCGGCGCTGGGTAAACTCCTGTCGCGCGACGTGCTTACGACGGCGAAGCTCGCCGCACGCGGCAAGTGGTCGACTTCATGGCACATGGCCTTGGAGGTCGCCGCGAACACGGGCAACTTTCATGTTTGGCCGATGTTCCGATCATCGCGCGAATGCCCTTGCTGCGGGTACGTCGGTAAGTCGTTCGTGGCGACGGCGAACTGGCGCGCGGTTTCCTATCAGTCCCGTTGCCCGCAGTGCGATTCTCGCTCGCGGCACCGCGGACTGGTGATGTTGCTTGGCAATGTGCTAGCCGATTTGCCGGACGGCGAATTGCTTTTCTTTGCGCCCGAACTCATTTTATTGCGGTGGTTGAGCGATCATTCCACGCTGAAGATTGTCACGACGGATTATAATTCCGCAGACGTCGACTACTCAGGCGAGGACATTCAACAACTTTCCTTCCCGAGCGAGTCGTTCGCCGCGATTCTCTGCAACCACGTTCTCGAACACGTCCCCGACGATCGCCAGGCGCTCATGGAAACGGCGCGAGTGCTGAAGCCCGGCGGCGTGGCGGTGTTTACCATTCCCGGAGACTACGACAAACAAACCACGCGCCATTTCGATACGCCCGACGGTAACGGACATTTTCGCCATTACGGACTCGAAGTCGTCGACCTGATGCGCAGCGCTTTCCCCAAGGTCGAAACCATCGATATGGGAGCGCAATGCGACCCGAAATTCGGAGTGCGGCGTGGAGACATGGCGTTCGTGTGCAGAAAATAGCGCCGCTCAGCCGTCTAGCCGGCCCGGCGGTGTATCGCGCTGCCCGGACTCCAGGTAGGCGGTCAACAGAATCTGCGCCGCGAGCTTATCCAGCCGTTCCTTGCGGCGGGCTTTTGTCAGTTTCGCGCCGGCGAGAAGCTGCTCCGCTTCCACGGTCGTAAAACGCTCGTCGAAGTAGACGACTGGCACGCCGGTCAATTCTCGTAGCCAGGTGCCAAAGGTCTCGGCTTCGATCGACTTCTGACTTTCCCGGCCGTTGTTATGAACCGGAAGCCCGACGACGAACAGCGTGATCTGTTCCTCGCGAACCAAATGTTTGAAGCGCTCCGCGTCACGTGCTGAATCGCGGCGCGTGTAATTCTCCAACGGGCTGGCGATCGTGCGGCGGGAATCCGTGACGGCGATTCCGATGCGCACGGTGCCGTAGTCGATCGCGGCGATGCGGCCTGTTTCAGGGATGTCCATGAGCTATTTTTGACCACCGCTAGCCGTGCGCCGCTATGGAATTGGCCGACGCGGGCGCGTGTTGTGACGGATTTGACAAACCTGACGGGCGACCTAGGGTCTTCACAGGTAGTTTACTGCATCCCGAGCCGCGTACGCACTGGGAATCATCGCCCATGTTATCGTCTCAAGTCTCACTGTTCTGGGTGGCCGTCGTCTTTACCGGCGTGAGCGTCGCGCAGTTGGCGCTGGCCTTCATTGTCGGCTGCTGGTACGGCGAGAAAGTCCGCGGCCGCCGCAAAATGGCGCTGGAGTACGACGCCGCGGCGCAGGCCTTGTTGCGGTTACATGACTGGACGACGAACGTCGGCGACAGCGTCGGCGCCCATCAGGCTGAGGTCGAGGCCAGCAGCACCAAGTTGCAGGCGGCCCTGGAAACCAATAACGACGGCTGGGAAAACCTGGCGGTCGGTATCGTGCAGCAAATCGTCGATGCAAATCAACGCTTACAGCTACAATTGGCGGACGCCGAGAAAAAGCTGAATGAGCAGGCCGAAGCGATCCGCGTTCACGCCACCGAGGCTCGCACCGATCCATTGACAGGCTTGCCAAATCGCCGCGCGCTCGACGATGAGTTGCAGCGGCGCGCCTCGGAATGGCGGCGCAAACAGACGCCGTTCTCGGTTTCGCTAGTCGACGTCGATCATTTCAAGCGCTACAACGATCAACACGGACACGCTGCGGGCGATGAAGCCCTACGCCGCGTGGCCCGCGTCATTCGCGGTACGTTACGCGAAATGGACTTCGCCGCCCGCTTCGGCGGGGAGGAATTCGCCATCGTGCATCCCGCCACGACGCTCGACGAAGCCCAGGCGGCTTCGGAACGCGTCCGTCAGGCGGTCCAGGAACACACGTTCGAGGTCGGCGGCCAACGACTTACGCTGACCGTCAGCGCCGGCGCCGCGCAAGCCAAAGTCCAGGAGGAACCACCCGCGTTGCTGGCGCGCGCCGACGAGGCGCTCTACGCCGCCAAATCGGCTGGTCGCAACCGCGTGCGCGTGCACTACGGGGATAGCCTCGGCCCGGACAGCGGAGAGGTCGAATCACCCCGCAACGGCGACCTGGATCAAGCCTGTGGCGAATTGCAGCGACGATTACAGGAAGTCGCTGCGAGCTGATTCAGGTTCACCACGGAGGCACAGAGGCACGGAGGGGGAAGTGCGTTTGAACCGCAGAGGCGCTGAGACGCGGAGGGAGCGCGAAGAGTTGGGAGTTGGCGAAGTAAACTCCACTGAAAACTGAACACTGAAAACTTCAAACTCCCCCCGCCTACCGACAATACGTCGCATAGCAATGCGGCGTTTCCCAGAGTTTGGATTCGATGATGGGGAATCCGGCCTGGCGGGTGATGTCGAAGATCAGTTTGGCGATGTTCTCCGCCGTGGGGTTCGAGTCCATTAAGTACAGCGGCTCGCCGTGCGCTTCGAGCACCGGCACGATCGGGTCGTCGCGTTGCAGGATCATGCGGTGATCGAGATTCTCGTCGATCCAGCGGCTCACCACTTGCTTGATGTCGGTGAAATCGAGCACCATGCCGCGCTCGTCCAGCTTTTCGGCCTCGATGGTGATGATCGCCAGCCCGTTGTGGCCGTGCAGATGCTTGCACTTGCCGTCGTAATTGAGCAGACGATGGCCGTAGCAGAAATCAATTTCGCGCGTCACGCGGAACATGGCGTTGTCCGAAAGTGAAAGTGTTTTTGAATCCGGCGTCTTGGTGTTCAATTCAAAAGTTCACGGCCGAAGCATAGCGCGTCGGGTCCGGAAGTCCCGCGGACGCGAAGGCTCCCTGACGCTCTGCGCATTTGTTGCACGTCCCGCAATGGTCCATGCCGATGGGGTGAATGCACGAATAGGTTCGCTCCAGAGGCAAGGCTTTCCCCAGTTCCATCACCGCGCGCTTGTGCAGTCCGGCAAAGGGACGCAGAATTTCGATCGGCCCGCCGGTCGCCTGGCTCATCAGGCGGCCAAAGCCGTCGAAGAACTCCGGCGTGGCGTCCGGGAAGGGATTGGAGCCGAGCGGCGCGAGGGCGAGTTTTTCGATCCCCTGCAGCCGGCACCAGATCGCGGCCTTGACCAAGAGCAGTGGATTGCGCCCCGGCAAATAGACCGCTTCGTCCGGCGTGCTGGCGTCCGGCACGTTCGCGCCGGTGACGCTCCAATGCCCCTCGTATAGATCCGCGGTGGGCTGCTGCAAGACCTTGAGTGGTCGTAGTCCGGGGGACTGGATCGCCTCCAAGAACTGCCGCAGATGGAACAGTTCCGCGGCTTCCCACGCCAGCCCGGTGCTGATGTAAATTGGCTGCACCGAGTCTTCCGTCTGCAGCAGCCGCCCGGTGAGGATGGCGCTGTCCAGCCCGCCGCTCACCAGGACCGCCACGGTGGCGGGGGCTGCGTTCGA
>JALHLM010000060.1 GCA_022844585.1 Pirellulales bacterium
GCCACACTCCCGGAAGTGAAAATCGAGATGAGAGAAGCTGCGAACCGCACCGGCCAATAAAAAATGCCCATGGAAAGCCGAAATGGCTCGCCATGGGCATTCATGACCCAAGGAAAAGTCGAACGTGCGGAAACGGCCCGTACGTCCGTATCCAAGGGCCAGTTAACCACACCTTTGGAGGGTTGTCAACGATTTTGACGGGAATTTTGGCGCATTCCAAAATGTTGGTTTCTCGCGTGATTCGAGCAAGGATTTAAAGTCGTGGGCGAGATACTTTTCCGTCGAATCGGCCGCCGCTACGCTGGGCGGTGTTCCGCGAATGCCTGCTCCTGGCCCCTGTCCAATCCACACCCGGAGTCGCCCATGTCTCGCCAGATAGTTGTCCTGATTTCGCTGGTCTTGCCTCTAGTTTCGGTACGTTTGAGCTTGGCGGACGAAGCCATCGGCGTGTTCGAGCAAAGCAACGACGTCGGCCAGGTCGGGCATCCTGGCGCCGCTTCCTACGATGCGTCTCAGGCGACGTATACCGTTTCGGGCAGCGGCGCGAACATGTGGTTCGCCGAAGACGGGCTGCATTACGTCTGGAAAAAAATGTCGGGCGACGTTTCGCTCGCCGCCGACGTCGAGTTGCTGGGCGAAGGTGGCGACCCGCATCGCAAGGCTTGCCTACTGATCCGCCAAAGCCTGGATCACGATTCCGCCTATGCCGACGCCGCTTTGCATGGCGACGGGCTGACCTCGCTGCAATACCGCGAGGCGCAAGGCGAGCCGACGCGCGAGATTCAGGCGAACGCGTCGAAACCGCGGCGGTTGCGGATCGAAAAGATCGGCGCGTATGTTTCGATGTCGATCGCGGCTGAGGGGGAATCCCTCAAGCCGGCTGGCGGGACGTTCCGTCTCAAGTTGAAAGACCCGTTCTATGTGGGGCTGGCCGTCTGCGCGCATAACAACGCGCGATTGGAAAAGGCGGCGTTCTCCAACGTCGAGATCGTCGCGGAAACTGCGGGCGACGGTGAGCCCGTGCTGGAAAGCACGCTGGAGACGGTGGCGATCTCGTCCGGCGATCGTCGCGTGGTCTATCACACGCGCGATCATATCGAAGCGCCGAATTGGTCGCGCGACGGCGAGTCGCTGCTGTTCAACCAAGGCGGCGGCATCTATCGGCTTCCGGTCGCCGGCGGAACGCCGACGCAAGTCAATACCGGCCGGGCGGTCCGCAATAACAATGACCATGGGCTCGCACCGGACGGCAATCTGCTGGCGATTAGCGATCAGACGGACGGACCTTCGCGGATTTTCGTGGTCGATGCCCAGGGGGGCGAGCCGCGCCGCGTGACGCCGCTGGCGCCTTCGTATTGGCATAGCTGGTCGCCGGACGGGAAGACGCTGGCGTATTGCGCGGAGCGCGACGGCAACTTTGACGTCTACACGATTCCGGTCGACGGTGGCGAGGAGCGTCGCCTGACAACCGCCGAGGGGCTCGACGACGGCCCGGACTATGCACCTGACGGGACGATCTATTTCAACTCTGTGCGTAGCGGCCAGATGCGGATTTGGAAAATGAACGCCGACGGCGGCGAGCAACGCCAGGTGACGTCCGACGAATACAACGATTGGTTTCCGCATCCTTCGCCGGATGGCAAATGGCTGGTGTTTTTGTCCTATGAGCAGGACGTCACCGGGCATCCCGAGAACAAGGACGTGATGTTGCGGCTGATGCCGCTGGCTGGGGGCGAAGTTCGCGTGCTGGCCAAACTGTTTGGCGGGCAAGGGACAATCAACGTGCCGAGCTGGTCGCCGGATAGCCGGAGCGTGGCGTTTGTGAGCTATCGGCTGGTGCGGCCGCGCGAGTGAGGATAGCGGCGTGGTTTCCCGCTAAGCGCAGTGAGGGCCTCCAATGACCAGCGAAGATAGCAAGGACTTTCTGGGCCTTCCCTGGGCTTGGTTGTGCGCTGCGCTGCATATCGCGGCATTTTGGCTGGCCGGAATTCAAACCGTGAATGCGGCGCCGTTTGGCATTCGCGTGGTCGATGAAGCGACGGGGCGCGGCGTGCCGTTGGTAGAACTTCGCACCGTTGCGGGGACAAGCTATTACACGGACAACGCCGGACTGGCTGCCATCGACGAGGCGGCGCTGATCGATCAGGAAGTGTTCTTCAACGTCAGCAGTCACGGATATGAGTTCGCGGCCGACGGGTTTGGCATCCGCGGGAAACGACTGAGAGTGACACCGGGGACGATCGAGGAAATCACGATTCAGCGGAAGAACATCGCCGAGCGGCTATACCGGATCACGGGCGTCGGGCTGTATGAGCACGCGGTGAGGCTGGGGCAGTCTACGCCGCTGGAGCATCCACTGCGGAATGCGTCCGTCGCGGGGAGCGACAGTACGCATTGTTGTATGTATCGCGGCCGACTGTTCTGGATCTGGGGCGATACGAATCGCATCGGCTATCCGCTTGGCAATTTTTCCACCACGGGCGCCACGTCGCAACTTCCAGGTAGCGGCGGGCTGGCGCCGGAGTTGGGCGTCAATCTGACGTATTTCGGCGATGGCAAGGGCTTCGTGAAAAGTCTGACGCCATTCAAATCGCCGGGGCCCGTGTGGCTCACTGCGATGACCACGTTGAAGGACGAAAAGGGCAAAGAACACTTGGTCGCCACGTATCTCAAGATCAAAGGCTCGCTGACCGTGGATGAACGCGGGCTCTGCGAATGGAACGACGCCGAGCAGGTGTTTCGCGAAGTGCTGGTGTTCCCCAAGAGTGCGAAGCTCGCGCCCGAAGGACATTGCTTCTTGCACACGGACCACCAAGGGGAATGGCTTTATGTCGGCGAGGCGACGCCGGAATTGCGCATGCCGGCGCGCTACGAGGCCTGGCGCGATCCGCAGACTTATAAACGCGTCGACGCGGACGAGAAGTTCCGCGAGGCGACGACGGGGACCGAAATCGACCCGCATCATGGGCACGTGGCCTGGTCGCCGGCGCGCAAGAAATGGATCAGCATCTTCTGCGAATCCGGCGGTGCGAGTTCTTATCTGGGCGAAACCTGGTACGCCGAGGCCGACCGCCCTGAGGGCCCGTGGCGCGACGCGGTGAAGATCATCACGCACGACAAATACAGTTTCTACAATCCGACGCAACACCCGTATTTCAGCGATGAGGCCGGGCGCTATCTCTATCTGGAAGGCACATATACGGCGACCTTCTCCGGCAACGAACGCCAGACGCCGTTGTACGAATACAACCAGATGATGTACCGGATTGATCTCTCTGATCCGCGCTTGCAGCCGGCGCAAGAGTAAGATCTGTGACCGCGTAGTTCAACACATCGCAGAAGGAACCACGAAAGGCACGAAAAACACGAACGTTTGGAATGCTTGAAATGCCACGGCAGTCGATCCATTGCCAGCCTTCGAGCCGACCTCCAATTGGTTGTTTCCCCGCGAACCGATTCTCTACAAATCGTTGGTGCTTTTCGTGTCTTTCGTGGTCGCCTCCGGTTTTCCGGAAAGAGACGTGTCGAACATCGAGGTCTTAGTCCACGTCAACAGTGGAAAGTCGACGCTCTACTATGGCGGCGTGACCACTTCAAAATCGTTGCCGCGGATGCGGCGGAGTTCTTCGTGCAGGACGGGGATTCTGGGATCGGGCGCGACGGAGATGGCCCAATCGATGCCGTTGTCGGCTACGAACATGCCGTATTGTTGAAGGCCCAGGAGAATCGCTTTCACCGGCGGGGAAAACGAATTCACGTTGAACGAGGCCTTCAACCGAATGCGCTCGCCCATGCGTGGCAGGTTCGGGTCGGTTAACGAGCTGGCGTAGTGCCGCGCCGGGTGAACGTACGCGCGGCGCGTGCGCGAGACGGTTACGCGCATGGCGTGCCGCACGATGCCGCGCTGGATGTCGTCGTTGCGCACGACCGCGGGGAAAATCGGCAATCCGGCGGCGTCGGCCGAGGTCCAGCCGGCTGGGCGCAAGGCATTGGACTTCAGATCGAAGATCGAAGCCTGCGCGGCGTGCCAGTGGGCGCCCACGAGCTTCATGTTGTAGAACTCGTAGAGGCGGCGGTTCACGGGATCGACGACAATCGCGTGCCGATCGCCTCCTTCGCCGATCGTGTCGCGTTGTACGTCTTGCAGCGTCAGATGCCGGAGGTCTGGATCGCGCTGATAATTGACCGGCCAGCCTTCGATTGGCACGTTGCTTGGGACGGGATAAGGTCCCGGATCGGATTCATCGGCATAGATTCCCACTTCCACGTTGATGCGGCGTTGAAAATGCGGGACCAGAATGAAACCCATATCGGTGTTGTAGCGAAACACCTTGTCGCGCCCGATGGAGCTGATCATCGCGGCGGAGTTGGGATGCAGCGGCCACTTCGCGATGTTGTGATTCCAGGGGTTGTTCGCCGGGAAGACCTGCAAGGTCGAAAGGATGAGGTCGGCATGCGGCGTGTCGAACATCACCGGGCGCACGTACAGCGACGGCATGGTGATGGCTTGAGGAGGGGGCGCGGCCAATTCGCCGCCGTCGCGCTTGCGCGGCGTCGCCCTATCCTGAGCGTTAATATCCGCACAAATTGCCATCCCCAGCGCGCACGCTAGCATCCCTAGTTGCCGTGACATGGGTGGTTCCTTCTCTGGATGTCCGTCTTGCTGCCCGCCGCGTTGATTCTGTGCCGGCAGCGGGGCCGCGGTCAATCTCAGCGACGCACGATACAGACCGTAAATGCCGTTCGCACACTACGCCCCGCACAATCCGGCGCGAGAAAGGTGCGGTGGTCGGGGCTGGCGAATTCGCTCTACCGAAGTGCGGCGTGCCAATTCTAAGGGCTGTTCCAGCTGGAACATACGAAGCCGGTGCCAGCGAATTTGCCGTGTTCAGCGGTCGATTTCAAAACGCAGGCGGACAAGCGGCATAGCCCGAACGTGTGGGTGTCCAGGGAAGCGTTTTTCAGGACGCACGTTTTCGGCCCGGCGACGTGTATCGCGTACGCATACGACCGCCTTAACGTTCCTCCAGGGAAGGTAGAACGATTCATGAAACGGATCATCGCAGTATCTGTGAGCTGGGCGCTGCTGAGCGGCGTTCCGGCGGCCAGCGCGGACGAGAACGCAGTTGCGTTCCAGACCGTGTCGGGCGAATTTCAACCGCCGGATCCCATTTTGGACTACGCGCGGCAAAACGCGCGTCCGGCGAGGGAGTCGAGCGTGACGCCGGTCCTGTCGCAGGAAGCGACGGTCGAAGAGGCGCCGGTGGCCCCGGAACCGCCCCCGGCGGTGGAAGAAGAAATGGCCGACGTCGCCCCGCCGGTCGCCGAGGAGGCGGAGGCGCCGGCCGAAGCAGCGGCCGCCGCGGAAGAGGCGGACGAATGCGGCGCGGGCAAGGACGAGTGCGGCTGCGACAAGAAAAAAATTGAAGCCGCGAAGAAGGCCGCCGCCACGGCCTACAAGCCGTTGTATTACGACAACGACTTCTCGTACATCGACGACCCCTGCTACAAGGGTTGCCTGCTCGGCGACCGCTTCAAGCAGATGCACCTCGGCGATTGCTGGGTGGTGAGCGTCGGCGGCGAGTTCCGCATGCGTCAACACAGCGAACACAACATGCGCGCCAAGCCGCTCAGCGGCCGCGATGACGACTTCCTGCTCTATCGTACGCGGTTGTTTGCCAATGCCAAATACGGCGATTGGCTGCGTCTCTATGCCGAGGCCATCGACGCGCAAAGCGAGCATGAAAAGCTTCAGCCGCGCAATATCGAAGTCAATCGCGCGGACATGTTGAACCTGTTCGCCGACGTGCGGGCGCTCGACGGCGACAACGCCGACGTCTGGGTCCGTGGCGGTCGCCAGGAACTGCTCTATGGCAACCAACGGTTGATTTCGCCGCTCGACTGGTCCAACACCCGTCGCACGTTTGACGGCCTCAAGGGGATGTACAAAGCTGAAAAGCTGAGCGCCGACTTCTTCTGGACCCGCAACGTGCCGTTCTCGCAACACTTGCCGGACGACCACAACTTTGATAACCCGAATCAAAGCGAAGAGTTCATGGGCGCGTACGCCACGTATAAGAAGGACGCGAACCAGACGCTGGAAACCTTCTTCCTGCGGCTCGATGAGCAGGATCCGGTGACGGCGCCCTCGGGCACGGTGGTGAACGGCTACGACCCCAATTTGTTCGGCGCCCGCTGGTACTTCATCAACGGCGACTGGTTGCACGAGGTCGAAGGCGGCTATCAGTTCGGCGACTACAATCGCAATCAGGACATTCAAGCCGGATACTACGTGATCGGCTTGGGGCGCGAGTTGAAGAACGTGAAGTGGAAGCCGACGGTTTGGATGTACTACGACTGGGCCTCGGGCGACGCTGATCCGAACGACAACGTCCACGGGACCTTCAACCAGTACTTCCCGCTCGGTCACAAGTACTTCGGCTTCATGGACATCATCGCCCGGCAGAACATCCAGGATATCAACGCCACGTGCTTGCTCCATCTGCACGAGAAGATCACGCTGTTGGGCTGGTATCACGTGTTTTACCTGGAAGAGGAGCGCGACGCTCTGTACAACGCGGCGGGCGTGCCGATCTACCAGGATCCGACCGGCAGCGCCGGCAAGGACATCGGCCAGGAAATCGACCTGCTGCTGACGTACAAGTTCAAGCCGCGGGCCGACATCATGGTGGGTTACTCGCACTTCTTCGCGGGTGATTACTTCGACAGCCCTGTGATCCAGAACGGCACGGCCGGTCTGGCGACGAACGGCTCCAACGGACGGGACGCCGATTTCGTGTACACGCAGTTGTCGGTGCAGTTCTAGTCGGGAGTGTTGGACCAGCGCGAGGCTAGTGCAGGCGGAGATAAATAAGGGTCTCGCGCGTCTTCGTAACAAAGAAACTGAGTGCCAATGCCGCCGCGGGAGCGAAAGTTCCCGCGGCGGTTCATTTTTTGGCCGCATTCAATGCCCGTGGCGATTCTCAACAATTGGGGCGCTCGGAGCGAATACTTTACGTGGCAATGGCCTCGCGAAGTCTGGCCGGGCTGTCGGTTTTGGCGTGTTCATCCATTCAGGCCGCGATGCGAAGTCGCTGCCCGGGACTTTTTTGGACGAAAAACCTCGAAACCGGTAGCTGCCCTCAAAGTCTGTGCCGAGTTATACTTGTGCGGGGGTAAGCGGCGTCGGGCGGGCTTGGCGCGAGCCGGGCGGTTCGGCGTAAACGGCGAAAATTCACCAGCTACGGTTCGCGGCTGCGCGAATCGGCATTTATTCGATCTTGGCGCTCGATATGGACCCTCTCGCCGGCGACTGGGATAGCGGAGTGGAATACGCCTCGCTGTCCAACATCGGCATGCGCCGGACCAACAACCAGGACTCGTTCGCCGTCGTCGTGGCGGGAGACGAGGCCAGTTTCCGGCAGCGCGGCCACTTGTTCATGGTGGCCGACGGCATGGGCGCGCACGCGGCGGGGGAGCTGGCCAGCAAGCTGGCCACGGATAGCGTCCCGCACACGTATTACAAGCTCCGGGAAGAAGCGCCGCCGACGGCGATTCAGCGGGCCCTGCTCGACGCCAACGAGAAAATCCACGAGCGCGGGACGGCGAATCCCGAGTTCAAAGGGATGGGCACGACGTGCTCGGCGTTGGTATTGCTGCCCCAGGGGGCGTTGATCGCCCACGTCGGCGACAGCCGCGTCTATCGGCTGCGAGGCGACAAGCTGGAACAAATGTCGTTCGATCACAGCCTCGTCTGGGAAATGCAATCGGGGAGCCAAATCAACGAACAGGAAGTACCGTCGTACATCCCCAAGAACATCATTACGCGCTCGCTGGGCCCGAACCCGCAGGTGAAAGTGGACCTGGAAGGCCCCGCGCCGTTGCAGGTGGGCGATACCTTTCTGACGTGCAGCGACGGATTGACTGGCAAGGTCGAGAATGAGGAGATTGCCGCCCTGCTCAGTACTTTAAGCTGCCAGGAAGCGGCCGAAGTGCTGATCGACCTGGCCAATTTGCGCGGCGGCCCGGACAATATCACCGTCGTCGTGGTGCGCGTCGTCGGGGCCCACCTGACGCAAGCGCCGGCCGCGGGCTTCGAGACGGCGGCGCCGGCCAATTCGAGCGCGGTGTCCGCGGTACATCCATTTGTCTGGGGGATGCTCACCGCGTTTATTCTGGTGAGCGGTATTCTGGCCGTGATCGGCCGCTTCATGGCCGCGGGGGCGGCGTCGATTGGCGCCTTGATTACGGCCGTGTACGCGGCGATTCGCCTGCTGAGCGCCGGCGAAAGCTCCGGGGGGCATGGCGCGAACTCGCAGTTCGGCGCAGCGCCGTATACGACGACGCCGGTCAAGATTGACCGAGAGATGGTCGATCGGCTGGCCAAAACGATTCAGCAGTTGAAAGACGCCGCAGTGGGGCAGGATTGGGTGCTGGACTGGCACCGCTTCAATCAGCTCGCCGCCAATGCCGCGGACGAGGCGCAGCAATCCCAGTTTGTCGCCTCGGTCCAGCACTATTCCCAGGCGATCCGGCACATGATGTCGGAACTGCGGAATCAACGCCGCCAACGCGAAGCCGGCGGCGACACGCCCGAGGCCGCCTTGCAGGCCTGATCGCTGCGTGGTCGATTCTTTTCGTCGCCTGCTGATCGCTTTTTTATTAATTGTCGCGACCAAAGCTTGACTGTCGCTTCGCGGCGAAACTACGATGTCGCTGCCGGGCGGGGCAGGCGTTCTGGCGCTACCGGCATCGATTTTAGGGCGCGCATTGCGCGCCGAGTCGTTCCGAGCGTGGCCGAGGGCCGCTGCTGCCTCCGCCAACGCGGCATGGATGCCCGCCGACAGCCATTTGTTTCGCCAGTCAGGCCGACGATCGTTGATGCGTCGGCGGTCGCCTCAAGGATGACTCGCTGTCGTTGAATGCGATCCCTTTGATCGCTCGCGGGCACCGCCTTTCCGTTGGCACTCGTTGCGAATCGCCCTGTGCGCTGGTTCGCGACGCGTCCTTGATTAGCCCTGGGTCGACGCCGGAAGTAAGCACTCATGAGCATGCAACGACTACGAAAACTGGTCTCGCGCCGTAAGCAACGTGATTGTCAGTTGCGAACCGAGCGTCTGGAAGCGCGACAACTGCTGTTTGGCACGCCGCTCGGCCAGTTCGTCGACGCGGCCTATCAGGACGTGTTGGAGCGCCGGGCGGAATCGGGCGGGCTGGAGTTCTGGTCCGGACTATTGGGCACGAATGCGATCAGCCGCGCCGATGTGTCGCGATCGATTCTGAGTTCGGCCGAATACACGCGTGGCGAAGTTTCCGACCTGTATACGGAACTGCTCGGACGTCCTGCCGACGCTGGCGGCCTGAATTTCTGGGCGGCTGCCGTGCAGGGCGGGACAAGTCTGCTCGACGTGGAGGCCGGGTTCCTCGGCTCCAACGAGTATTTCGCCAATCACGGCGGCGCGAACGCTTCGTTCGTAGCGGCGGCCTATCAGGACATTCTCGGCCGTCCTGCCGCCACGTCGGAAAGTACGTACTGGCTCGGGCAGCTCGGCTCAATTTCGCGGCAGCAAGTCGCGCGGCAGATTATCTACAGCCCGGAGAATCTCCAGCAGGAGGTCAACGGTTGGTATCAGGTCTACCTGCATCGCGGTGCGGACGCCGGCGGGTTGGCTTACTGGACCAATTTGCTGTCCAGCGGAACCAACCCGACCGCGATTCAAACTGGCTTCCTGGCCAGCCCGGAATACTACGAGCGTGAAACCGCGCCGGCGATTCGGGTTCCCAGCGCGCAAGGCACGACCGTCCCGACGACGATTCATTGGGGCGGCAACACCGACCTGCGCAGCGAAGTCGGATTGTTCGTCGTCGAGAACGATGCCGGCGTCGTCGGCGGACTCGCGCCGGGGCATCAAGACTATGTGCAGGCGGCGCTGTCGAGCGCCAGCCGTCAGGTCATCTTCACCAAGGACCAGGCGCCGACCAACACCAGCGTCACCCCGGGAAGCCTGCCCGGCAGCACGACGTTGAACCTTCCGGCCGGGGCGTTGTTGGGCATGTACCTCGTCCAGAATGGCGCGGCCGCCGACGCTCTGCCGCCCGTCCCGCGGGCCAGCCGTCCGAACGTGTTCTTCAGTTTCCCGACCGGCAATGGCGACGCCTTCGATCACTACCGCTACGGCAACTACATCGTGGTCGGCATTGAAGACCTGACCAGCGGGGGCGACAAGGATTTTAATGATATCGTTCTGCAGTTCGAGTTCCCGGACGAAGGGACGTCGCCGCCGGTGAATCAGCCGCCGGTGCTTGCCGCGATCGCCGATCAAACGATTCCGGAGGAAGCGCCTTGGCAGTTCCAAGTATCCGCGACCGACGCCGACGGACCGGCGAGCGCCATTCGCTACTCGCTGGATGCGGCCAGCACCGCGCTTGGCATCGCGATCGATCCGGTTACCGGACTCATCACTTGGACGCCGAACGAAGCCCAGGGGCCGGGAACGTATTCGCTGATCGTGCGCGCGAGCGACGGGGCCAATCCGGCCGGCGTGGGCGAGCGAACGTTCCTGGTGACTGTGACGGAATTGAACCGCCCGCCGGTGCTGGCCGATATTCCGTCGCGGACTGTCGATGCGGGGCAGAACGTGTCGATCACGGCCGCGGCGACCGATCCCGACTTGCCGGCCAATACGCTGCTTTACAGCCTGGACACGGCGACCGCGCCCGTGGGTGCGACGATCGATCCGGCCACCGGCGTAATTACTTGGACGCCGACGCCGGAGCAGGCCGGGCAATCGTTCACCGTGACGGTGCGCGTTTCGGACCAGGGATCTCCGGCGCTGACGGACGAGACGCAATTCACGCTCACCGTCGACGATTGCAAATTCGACAGCGATCCCGAGGCCTGGACGAGTTTCGAGGACGGCGGCAGCGAAACCGAGGCCGGCACGACGTCGGTGGCCGAAATGGCGGCCACGCTGGTCGAAGGGGACTCGTTCGTCGTCGGCATTCAACGCGAGATCGTGATCCCGGCCGCGGCGTCGCAACTGCGGTTCAGCATCTTTGACGATGTGTTCGACACTACCAGCAGCGGCGAAATCCGCGATGCGTTCGAAGCGGCGCTGGTCGATGATCAGGGGCGCAGCGTGGTGCTGCCGTTCGCCGATGGTCGCGATGCGTTCTTCAATCTCACGGAAGGCCTGCCCGCGGCGATGGGGCCGGGCGTCGCGTTTGACGGCAACACGGTCGTGGTGGATCTGTCCGGCGTTACCGTCAGCAACGCGCGGCTGATTTTCCGGCTGGTCAACAACGACGCCGATACGGAATCCACGGTGTCGCTCACTTGCGTGCGCGTGGAAGCATTGGCTGCACCGCTGTTGGCGCCGTCGCCGCTGGTACAGTCGAATTCGACCGCTACGAATCAAAGTCCAAGCGCGGCAAGCAATTCGACGCCGATGGGTCCCGCGCTGCCGGCAGGCGTGATGCCGCGCAGTGCGCCGACGGGCGCGAGCACCGTGACGACGCAGGACTTGCCGTTGCCGCCGTTGCCGCCGCCGATCTACGCGTTCGCGATTGATAATCGCGGCACCGATTTCTGGCTGGGCTTCGCCGACAACTTGCTCGAAGGAGGGAACCAAGCCACGAAGACGTTGTTCATTACCGGCGACATCGCGACGACGGGGAATGTCAGCGTGCCGGGCCTCGGCTTCTCGCAGGATTTTGTCGTTAATCCCGGCGAGGTGACGGCCGTCGTGCTGCCGACGCAGGTCGAGGTCGAAACGATCGCGGCGATTCAGGATCTGGGCATTCACGTCGTGGCCGACGACGAGGTCACGGTCTACGGGCTGAATCGGGCGCAGAATACGACAGACGCGTTCCTCGCGCTGCCGACCGATTCGCTCGGCACCGAGTACATGAATCTGACCTATCAGAACGACGGTTTCTTCTTGGCTTTCATTGCGGGCACGCAGTTACTGATTGTCGGCGCGCAGGACGATACACAAGTCACGATCGATCCGGGGCGGTATTCGCTGCCGACGCCGAACAGCAACGCCACGTTGACGGGGCCGAACAACAACACGATCGTCGGCATCACCAATGGCGTCGACAGCAACTTGATCACGACGGATCGGGCGGGGAATTACTCGCTCAACGTCACGCCGCCCACGATCGGCTACGCCGGCACGTATCGGTTCCGGCTGCTGGATCTGGCGACCAACTCGACGCCGATCGCGATCGGCCAAACGATCGCCGGCAGTTTGCCGAACGGTCAGGACACGCTCGTCTATCGCTTCGCCGGCACAACGGGGCAGCGACTGTTCATCGACGGGCAGAACCCCGGCTTCACGCCGAATTCGTTTTATCGCGTCGTTTCGCCGTCGGGCGTGGTGTTGTCTCAAATCAACTTGGAGAACAATTCCGAGTTGCTCACATTGACGGAAACCGGCGACTTCTATGTGCTGGTGTCCACGGCCGTGGGAACACCGGTGAACTTCAGCTTTCGCGTACTGGATGTCGTTGACGCGACGCCCATCGCGCTGAACACGGTGATCGACGACACGATTCCAGTTGGCGCGCGGCGCACCGACGTCTATCAGTTGGATGGCGTGGCCGGCCAGCAGTTGGCGTTCGACGGGCAATCGATTGGGCGCGGCATGGACGTCATTGTGTACACGCCGGCAGGTGCGCAGCTAACGACTTTCGACTCCGCCGACGATCGGTTTCCCGTCACGCTTCCCGTCTCCGGCGCGTACCTGATCGCCGTCGACGGTCGCGTTCCCGGCCAGGATTACAGTTTTCAGGTGCTCGATCTAGCAGACGCCACGCAAATTGCGTTCGAAACGGTGAACTCGGCCGCCACGACGCTCCCGAAGGAATTGGCCGTGTTCGCGTTTGATGGCGTCGCGGGGCAGGAATTGCAGTTCGACGCGCTCAGCGCCGTGGGAATTGATCTGCAAGTGTTCGGACCGTCGGGAACAACACAATTCTTCGGCCGGACCAACAATGACAGCGACGTCTGGGCATTGCCGGCTACGGGGACTTATCAGATTTTCGTCCTGAATCTGGCGACAACGCCGACGGCATTTCCGTTCCGGCTGCTCGATTTGGTCAACGCCGAGGATTACGTGCTCGATTCCACGGTGACGGGGAATCTCGACGCATTCCAGTCGAAGGCGTATCGCTTCGATCTGAGCGTCGGCGTGCCGTTGTTCTACGACGGCCTCGACGGCGATTTCGACAATGTGCGGACGCGGGTGATTGGGCCGAACGGCGCGTTGGTCGGACCGTCTTTTAATGCCGACTCCGACAGTGGTATCGCCCGATCGACGTCCGGCGGCACGGGCTACATGTTCGTAAGCAACGACCAGGTGACGCCGGCCGATTTCGGTCTGCGGTTGCATGATTTGTCGAACGCGCCGGCGCTGGCGCTGGATACCGACGTCACGGCGAACCTGCCGACGGGGCGCGAGGCGGTCGTCTATCGCGTCGACGCCAGCGTCGGCGATCGATTGATCTACGATGGCCGCGTTGGCAGCGGCAGTTCGCCGGTGCGGTTGATTGGGCCGAGCGGTTCCGCGATCTTCCAAGCCAATTCCAACAGCGACAGCCCCGCCACGACGATTGTCGAGGAAGGCGAGCACTACTTGTTCGTGTTCGGCGGCGTGAATGGCGCGACGAACGTCGAGTTCCGCATGCACGACGTGGCGAATGCGCCCGTGTTGCCGCTTGGCGTCGATACACAGGTCACGTTGAATCCCGGCGCGGCATTGACGGCCTATCGCTTGAACGCGACCGCGGGGCAGCGGATCACGCTCGACAATCTCGCCGTGTCGGCGAATGGCGCCGGCAGTTGGATTCTGGTGGCGCCGAACAATGCCGCGGTGATTCAGCGTAATCTGGAAGTCGATTTCGCCGCCGACCTGACGCAGACCGGCGAATACCTGCTGGTGTTCCAGGGCAATGGTGCGCAACCGACGGTGCAGGCGACGTTCCGCGCGACCGTTACCACGTCGGCGCCGGTTGCGCCTGCAGGGTTCGGCACGACGCAAACGTTGACGATTGCCGCGGGTCAAACTGCGACGTACCAATTCTCCGGTTCGGCGGGAACCGTGATCTATCTCGATAGCTTGAACCCGACGAATCAAGGCCTGCGCGTCGACCTGCGCGATCCGTCGGGCGTGAACCTGATCAACGCCAGCGACTTCACCGACCAAGGGCCGTTCACATTGCCCTCGTCGGGCACGTATAGCGTGGCGCTTTCCGGCGTACTCGCTTCGCAGTCCGGCAACTACACGTTCCGCGTCTTGGATCTCAGCACGTCTCCGGCGCTGACGTTCGGCGCGCTGACGGAAGGAACTTTGCCGCCGTTGGCGGCCGCGGTCTACCAGTTCCCGGCGGCGGTGGGCGACAGCTACTACTACAATGGCGTCGACACCGACTTCGACAACATGTTGGCCTCGGTCGTGCTGCCGAGCGGCGTCCGCGCCACGCAACTGAACGCCGACTCGGATACGCGGATCACGCCGATCAACGAAACGGGCACGAGCTACGTCATCATTCAGAACAATCTGAACGCCACCCCGGATTATCGTTTCCGGCTGGTGAACCTCGGCGACGCGCCGACGATCGCGCTCGGCGATCTGGTGACCGGGACGTTCCCGGTGGGTACTGAGCTCTTGGCGTATCAGTTCGACGCCGTCGCGGGACAGACGCTGATCTACGACGGCTTGGACAATGATTTTGACAATGCCTCGGCGCAGTTGCTTGGCCCGGGCGGCGTGCAGCCGTTCTTCATCAATTCGGACCAGCAATTCGGTCCGTTCGTGCTGACGCAGTCGGGCACGTATACTTTGTTGCTGCAAGCAAATACAACCGCCGGCGCGAACTTCAGCTTCCGGATGTTGGACGCCTCGGCCCCGCCGGAGATTCAGATCGGCGATGTCGTCGCCGGCAACGTCGGCGCTTCCGGGCGCGAAGTGAAGTTCTTCTCGTTCGACGCCTCGGCCGGGCAGCAACTGTTCTACGATTCGCTCGACGGCGATTTCGACGCCGTGTTCGTGTCGATCTTCGATCCATTCAACAATCAGATTCGTACCTCGAACGCGGATGCGGATTCCAGCGTGCTGCCCCTGGCGGTCGATGGCACGTACACCGTCGTGATCTACGGGAATACGGCGAACGCCGATTTCAGTTTCCGTTTGCAGGACCTGGCCGACGCGACGCCGCTCGTGTTGGGCGATGTCGTTTCGGGCCAGACGGCGTTCGGGCGCGATACGGTGAGTTTCACCTTTGATGCGGTCGCGGGGCAGGCGTACTACTTCAATGGCCTCGACGGCGACGGGACGCAGGTCTCCGTGCAGAACGAGGATTTTCAATCGGTTTACCAGCGCAACAGCGTGCCCGAGGACGGCATGTTCATCGCCAATTCGACGGGACGACACTATGTTTTCCTGGTCGGTCGGAACAACGCGCCGGACGACTACAGCTTCCGGCTCAGCGATCTCGCCGCGGCGCCGAGCTTCGTTTACGGAGACGACGTTTCCGGCACGCTCCCGTTGGGCATCGAGAACCAGGTGTTTCGATTTGAAGGCGAGGCCGGGCAACGCATCTACTACGATGGCATGGACGGCGACAATGACAATGTTGGTATTCGCGTACTGAGCCCCTCGGGCGTGACCTATCGAACCACGAACAGCGACTTCGACTCAGGTCCCTTTGCGCTCGGCGAAACCGGCACGCACTTCCTGGTGATCGAAGGGAACGCCGCGCCCGGCGCTAACTTCCGCTTCCGGTTGCTCGACGCCGCGGACGCTCCGCTGCTTACGTTCGACACCGACATCCTCTCCACGCTCAATCCCGGCAACGAAACCGAACTGTATCGCATCGCGGGCGTGCCTGGCGACTCGATTCTGTTCGACAGCTCTTCGACCATCAACGACCTGGCGAGCTGGTCGTTGATCGATCCGGCGAACCGCGGCGCTTTCGGCGGCAATCAGGTCACCGACTTCACGTCGACGTTGTTGTACCCGGGCGAGTACATCCTGGTCGTCTCCGGAAATCGGATCGCCCCGGGGGATTATTCTTTCCGCGCGACGCAGACAACATTGCCGAGCGCGCCGCTGACCGGCTTTGGCGTGGAACAAGTCGCGGAACTGGAGATCGGCGAGTCGGCGACGTTCAATTTCTCCGCGCCGATCGGGCGGCTGATGTATCTCGACGTGTTGCAGAGCACGTTCGCGGTGCCCACGCATACGATCACGCTGGACGCGGGCCAGACGTATTTGCTGCGCGACGCGCTGGGGAACAACGATCTTACCGGCACGGTAATTACTTCCGACAAGCCGGTGGCGGCTTACGGCTCGCACCTGTGCGCGTTCGTGCCGGACTTCACCGGCTTCTGCGACAACCTGGTCGAACAATTGCCGCCGACCGACGCCTGGGGCCGAGAGTTCGTCACGGTCCCGCTGGCGACACGGCTTAACGGCGATACGTTCCGCTTCCTGGCACAGGACGACGGCACGGAGGTCCGCGTCAATGGCACGCTCGTGGCGACGTTACTGAGCGG
>JALHLM010000061.1 GCA_022844585.1 Pirellulales bacterium
GGACCGTGACGCTCGAGGAAGCTGAGAAGATTTTGATGGCAAATAAGGTCGAGAAGCTTTTGCTGGTTGACGAAAATAGAAAACTGACCGGCCTGATCACCATCAAAGACATCGATAAGATGCGGCGCTTTCCGCAAGCCTGTAAAGACAGGCAAGGGAGGCTGAGGGTGGGGGCTGCGGTGGGCGTGTATGACTACGACCGGATCGCGAGCCTCATCTCGAAGGGGGTCGACGTCCTGGTGGTCGACAGCGCTCACGGGCACTCCGCCAACGTGATCGAGACGGTCAAACAAATCAAACAACGCTGGGATATCGACGTCGTCGCCGGAAACGTGGCCACGCGCGAAGGCGCCGCGGCCCTGATCGAAGCGGGCGCCGACGCGGTGAAAGTGGGCATCGGCCCGGGATCGATCTGCACGACGCGGGTCATCTCGGGCGTGGGCGTACCGCAGGTGACCGCGATCATGGGCGCGGTCGAGGCGGCCAAGGAACGGAAGATTCCGATCATCGCGGACGGAGGGATTCGTTACTCGGGGGACATCACCAAGGCCATCGCCTCCGGCGCCAGCGCCGTGATGGTCGGCGGATTGTTCGCCGGCCTGGCCGAAAGCCCCGGGCAGCAGATTTTGTTTCAAGGACGAAGCTTCAAGGTCTACCGCGGGATGGGTTCGCTCGGCGCCATGGTCAAAGGCTCCAGCGAGCGTTACCGCCAGGGGACGAATCGCACCGGAGATAAGTTGGTTCCCGAGGGGGTCGAAGGACGCGTGCCGTTCAAGGGCCCGTTGGGACCATTTGTATATCAACTCGTGGGAGGGTTGCGGGCCGGCATGGGTTATTGCGGGTGCCGTGACATTGACGAGCTGCGCAACGAAGCGCGGTTCATCCAGGTATCAGCCGCCAGCGTGCGGGAGAGCCATCCACATGACATCGCCATTACGCAGGAAGCGCCCAATTACACCGTCGAATACGGCAGCGGCGAAGGGACGTAAAGCCTGGACCAAACTGGTCGCCGGCGCCGGCCTGGCATTACTGCTCACGACCGGCGCGCAAGCGGCCGAGCGCAAAGTGAGCGTGCTGAAGATTCGCACCGTCGAATCGAGTACGCCAGAACCGGCGAAACCAGCGGTGACTCGCCCTAAGGCGCGAGCCAGCGAAGCGACGAAACTGAAGACACTGGCGCACGCGCCCAAGTTGTCGCCGACGCCCGCGCCGCCGATGTTCGAGGAAGAATTCGATTCCTCGGTCGATCAAGTCGCGTATGAGCAATACGAGTTGATCTCGCAGGAGCAAGATCCGGAACCGATGGAACGCTCCGCGCCGCTGCTGAACAGCAATGGCCCGTCGACGCGCCGCGGTTGCGAAATCAAGAACATGCGGTCGATCCACGACCTGACCGACGCCACGAAGGCCACGCCGGGACGGATGCCGGAAGAATGCGCCGCGCCCCACAGCGGACCGTTCGAGGCCCGCATGTGGGACGAGACGACGTTCATGTGGAAGGCCTCGGGCCTGTGCCACAAGCCGCTTTACTTCGAAGACGTGGAGCTCGAACGCTACGGCCACTCTTGGGGCCCGGTCGTGCAGCCGGTCATCTCCGGCGGCAAGTTCTTCGCCACGGTCCCGGTGCTGCCCTACAAGATGGGGGTCGAAGCCCCGTGGGAATGCATCTATCCGCTGGGCTACTACCGCCCCGGCGATTGCGCCCCGTACATGATTCCGCCGGTGCCGGTCAGCGTCCGCGGCGCCGCGGTGCAAGCCGCCGCGGTGACAGGCGGCGTGTTGCTGATTCCGTAGTGCGCTGCGATTGCTCAACACGAACTTGGCCAGACGGCCGCGCAACGAGCGCGGCCGTTTTCGTTTTGCGCAATGGGACTTGAATTGCCAGCTGGCGAATGGCCGAAAAATCTCGCCGAGACTTGGCGGGCCACGATCGTTGCAATTACACTGTCGGCGCTAGGACGTCGGTCCCGCTACGCCGCCTCCTGCGACTTGTTCCGGTCACGCGCCCACATCGCTGAGGATTCGTATCATGTCACTCGCCTATTTGGCGGCGCCACGCCGCCGTCTGTTCTGCGTGCTGTTGGTTCTGGGATTCGTCGTTGCGAATACGCATCAAGGCGTTCGCGCGGACTTCGTGATCAACGGTTTTGATTCGGCGGACGAAGTCGCCGCCTGGGCGTTTGAAGGCTGGAGCACGGCGGCGGCCACGGCCACATGGGATCCCACGGTCGACTCCCTGGAAAACCCCGCGTCGGGTTCGATGAAGATCGAGATCGATTTCGACGCCGCGGGCGGCAAGAACGATGCGAATTTCACGCGTGCGCTGCCTGCACCATTGGACGCCACGCCGGCGTTCCTGTTTATCGCGGACATTCGCGTCGCTGAAGAGTCGCCCGATACGCCGTGGGGCGACGAAGGCTATATGCAAATCGTCGGGCGGAATGGCAACGACTGGACGTGGGCGCCGCAAATTGCGGATAACATCAACAGCGACGGAACTTGGGTCGCCTTCGACAAAGTTCCCGCCGCGCCCTTCGATGATCTCCGTGCAATCACCTTTCAACTCTGGGGCGGCGGCGCCCAATCGCTGCAAGGAAAGACCACGATTTGGCTCGACAACATTCAGTTCCTTGGTGATTTCCCGGAGCCCGGTCAAGAAGGCGATACCAACGGCGACGGCGTCGTTAGCATCATCGACTTGAACAATGTCCGCAACAACTTTGGCGCCGCGAATCCGCCAATCGGCGATACGAACGGCGATGGCGAAGTGACGATCATCGACTTGAACAACGTCCGCAATAACTTCGGCGCGGGCGCTCCCGTGGGAGTGCCCGAGCCAGCATCGGCGGCGCTGGTGCTTTGTGGCATCGCGAGTGTGCTGCTCGCTCGCCGCAATTGGGTTGCCCGTTAAGTCGACCTAGCGCACCAGGCCGGTAGAGCATAGTTGTGCAAGTTCTTCCTCGCTGCGCACGCGGCGGGGGACGATGCCCTCGGCGAGTAGGCGGCTCGCCGAGTCGAAATGCAGGTTTTCGTCGAGCGTGACCAGCACGGCCGCCACGGCGTAACCGTTCCTGGCCAGGCCGCCGAGCGCCGCGGCGGTGTGGGCGTCGACGTGTGAGAGAATCGCCAGCACCGTGGCGTCGCGCGGCAGGCGGCTGCGCGATTCCATGATTAGCTCATGCATCGCCAGGCCGTCGGTGAATTCCAGGCGCGCCAAGGTTTCCAGGATCCGCGTGAGTTGCTCCGGTCCGCGTCCGGTCTCGACGATCACCGGCCGCAGGCGGTCGTTTTTCTGCGTCATCGCGGCCGATTCTTGCGCCGCCGATCGGGCCAGGTAGTCGTGCTCCCAGCCTTCTTCGCGCACGCGGTCGGCGGCATCGCGCCCGTTGGTTACCAAACCGATTTGTTGCCCCAGTTCGAAGAGCGCATTCGCCAGCGAGGCTGCGGTGGTGATCGCCAATTCCGAGGCCACCGGTTCGTTGCCGGGCAGATAGCCGTCGCAATGAAAGCTCAGCAACATGCATGCGCCGGCAATCGTCGACGGTTCATACGTCTTGCAATGCAGCTTGCCGGTCCGCGCCGTGGCGCGCCAATGAATGCGGCTCATCGGGTCGCCGTCCTGATACTGCCGCACGCCGGAGATCCGCGTGGGGTCTTCGAATAGCCGGTACGAAAACCGCACCTCGCCAATCGGGCGCTTCGAGGCGATGTCGTAGCCCAACAGCGGCACGACGCGGGGATAAACGAGCACGTAACTTGGCCGCGCATGGACGGTGAACCGTCGATGCAGCCCGAATAGGTCGCCGGTTTCCAGCACCGTGGGACCGAGTTGGTAGTACCCACGCATTTCGAAATGCAGTTGGTAATACATCGTCTTCTGCCCGCCGGCGGCCAGCATCGCCACGCCAATCCGCCGGCCGCTCACCTTCAAACGTGGCGGACGCTGAATCAGCGGCCCGCGCGGCAGCAAATCTTCGGCCAACACCCAGGGGATCGGCAACCGGCCGGTGTTCGTCAATTTCACGACGACTGCGACGGAATCGCCGATCTCGGCCACTTCGCGATTGCATTCTCGCGTGGCGGAAACATTCGCGCCCCAGCGGCGCGACAGCCAGCGGCTGACCAGGAACAGGGCGGTCAACACATAGAAGGCGTAGACCAGCAACCGCAGTCGCAGCAGCACGACCAGCAGCAACAGCGCGAGCGCCGCCGCGAGCCATCTCATGTCGCGGCCGCCGCTGGCAAGGCCGGCACAGGCACTGCCGCCAGGATTTCTTCGACGACTTTCGCCGCCGTGACGCGGCGCAGCCGGCTTTCCGGTTTGAGAATCAAGCGATGCATCAGTACCGGCCCGGCCATCCGCTTGACGTCGTCGGGCATCACAAAGTTATGCCCGCGCACTGCCGCCAGCGCCTGCGACGTGCGAAACAGTGCGAGCGACGCTCGGGGACTGGCCCCCAATGCGACATCCAAGTGCTCGCGAGTGATCCGCACGATGTCCAGGATGTAGCTGCGCACCTTGTCATCAACGTAGACCTCGCGAATCGCCTGTTGGCATTCGATTAGTTCCGCCGCCGAGACGACCGCGGACAACGATTCAATCGGATGCTTCCGTTGCAGGCGATCGAGCATGGCCAACTCATCGTCGCGCGAAGGATAGCCGAGGCTCAAGCGAATCAGGAAGCGATCGAGCTGCGCTTCCGGCAGCGGGAACGTGCCTTCATGGTCGACGGGGTTCTGCGTGGCGATCACCAGGAACGGCTTTTCCAGTTCGTAGGTGTTGCCGTCGACGGTGACGCGCCCTTCGGCCATCGCTTCCAGCAACGCGGCCTGGGTGCGCGGCGTGGCGCGGTTGATTTCGTCGGCGAGCACGATCTGCGCGAAGATCGGCCCGGGGCGAAACGAGAACTCCGTCGTCTTGGGATCGAACACCGAGGCCCCGGTGACGTCGGTCGGCAGCAAGTCGGGCGTGCATTGCAGCCGCTTAAACTTGCAGCCCACGCTGGCCGCCAGCGCCCGGGCGAGCATCGTCTTGGCGACGCCCGGCACGTCTTCCAGCAGGATATGCCCGTCGCAGAAATAGGCCACCAGCGACAGAATAATTTCCTGCCGCTTGCCGATGATGACTTTCTCGACGTTGGCGATGATCTTCTTGGCCGTCTGCGGCGCAGGATTCATGCCGCCTTCCCCCCTTCTCGGCGTAGGTCTGTTCCGTAGCCTCCATCAATGGCAGAACCGCGCGCCGGTTGCAAGCTGTTTCCGGCATTTCCTGGCGGCTTCTGTCAGTTCGCGCCAGCAGGGTTTTCGACGACCGCCGATCCGCTTTCGACTGTGGGAGGCGTCTCCGATGCCGATGGATTCGGCGCTTTTTGCGAGCGCTTCCCGAAACGGAACACCCGCATCGTTCGCATCGGCGTCGGAGACGCCTCCCACAGTCGCTCAAGCTGCCAATGGTTAATAGCTGATCCGCCTCGGATTTCAACGCCGCCCCGTGTACGAAGGCCGCGTTGGCATCTAGAATTGAACCACTATGTCCGCCCCCGCCTTGGAACCGCCGTCGCGCGCCAGCTGTTGGACGCGGCGTCATTTGCTGGGGCTGGAAGAGCTTTCGGCGGACGAGGTGAACGCGGTGCTCGACACTGCCCAGCATTTCAAGCGCGCCACGGGCGATTGCCGCCGCAAGTTGAACGTGCTGGCCGGCAAGACCTGCGCGAATTTGTTCTTCGAGAACTCGACGCGCACTCGGACCAGCTTTTCGTTGGCGGCCCGGCGGCTGGGGGCCGACACGATCGACTTCTCATCGACCGGATCGAGCGTTTCCAAAGGCGAGACGTTTATCGATACGGCCAAGACCATCGAAGCGATGGGCATCGACGCCGTCGTGGTCCGGCACCGCACGCCCGGCACGCCGCATCTGCTGGCGCAGACGTTGTCCTGCACGGTGATCAACGGCGGCGACGGCCCGCACGAGCATCCGACGCAGGGCCTGCTCGACATTCTGACGATCCGGCAACATCGCGGCAGCCTGGCCGGACTGACGGTCGGTCTGGTCGGCGATATCGCTCACAGCCGGACAGCCCGCTCCAACATCTGGGGCCTGAAGAAGCTCGGCGCGCACGTGATCGTTTGCGGACCGTCGACGTTGGTCTCGAAGCGCTGGGAAGAGTTGGGCATCGAGGTTTCGTATAACCTCGACGACGTGATTCCCCGCGTAGACGTGCTGAACTTGCTGCGGATTCAGTTCGAGCGACTCTCGACGCGGCCGTTTCCCTCGGTGCGGGAATACGCGTTGCTCTATGCGATGACACGTGAACGAATGGCCCGGGCGAAGAGCGACATCCTGATCATGGCCCCCGGCCCGATCAACCGCGGCGTCGAAATCACGCCGGACGTGGCCGATGGCCCGCACTCGGTCATCCTGGAACAAGTCAACAACGGCCTCGCCATCCGCATGGCGGTGCTTTGGCTGTGTTGTGGGCAGGATTCGTCGGACGGCGATCGCTAGATACAATGAGTTGATCCGTTTACACTAGCCCGTAGCGCCAGCGAGGGAGAGTGGACGTTGCATTGCAATCGAGATGAAACTCTCGGTTGCGCCGAAATAAGCAACCGAGAGTTTCGCCTCCAACTGTAGGCTGAATCCTCTCCCCCTCGCTTGCGCTACGGGCTAAGGTAGTTTCACCAACCTCGGCAGAGCGGCCCGCCCTACAAAAATCTCCTTTACTCCTCTATTCCTTTCCTCCTCCCGCCCATGCCCAAAATCAATCTCGATATCCCGCACAATCATGGCAAGGACGCCTCGCTCGAGAAGCTCAAGGTATTTCTCGATCGCGTCAAGGAAAAGTACGCCGACAAGGTCAGTTCGCTGGAAGGCGCGTGGCAGGAGAACGTGCTGAACTTCGCGATGACCACATTCGGCATCACGATCAAGGGCTCGCTCACGGTCGAGGAAGCGACCGCGAAGTTCGTCGGTGACATCCCCTTCGCGGCGATGATGTTCAAGGGGCAGATCGAGAAGGGAATTCGGGACGAGTTGGAGCGGTGTTTGAGGTAGCGGAAGGTTGATCCATGGCGATGCCGACGCTTACCGTTTTTGGCTCTGCAACTCCGCCGCGGTGAGCGTGTTCTTCAACAGCATGGCTCGCGTGAGTGGTCCCACGCCGCCGGGGACGGGCGTGATCAGCAATGCGACTTCGCTTACGCTGGAAAAATCGACGTCGCCGACGAGTCCCGCGTCAGTGCGATTAATGCCGACGTCGATGACGACCGCGCCGGGCTTCACCATGGCGGCGGTGACGAACTTCGGCTGCCCGATGGCCGCGATCAGCACGTCCGCCAGACGCGTCAGTTCCGGCAAGTAGCGCGTGCGGCTGTGGCAGACGGTCACCGTGGCGTCGAGGCCGCGCTGCACGAGCATGTTCGCCAGCGGCTTGCCGACAATGTCGCTGCGCCCCAGGATCACGGCATGCGCCCCCGCGAGAGCCACGTCGTTGCGCCGCAATAGTTCGATCACGCCATACGGCGTGCAGGGCAGAAATCGCGGCTGACCTTGCACAATGCGACCGACGTTTTCCGGATGGAACGCGTCGACGTCCTTGAGGGGATCGACCGCTTCCAGCACGCGCGCCGTGTTAATGTGCCGTGGCAGAGGCAACTGCACCAGAATGCCATGCACCGCGGCGTCGGCGTTCAATCGCTCGACGAGCGCCAACAATTCCGCTTCGGACATCGCACCGTCATGGCGATGCAATTGACTAGTCAGCCCGGCCCGTTCACAGTCGCGGCGCTTGTTGCGCACGTAAACGTCGCTGGCCGGGTCGTCGCCGATCAACACGGCGGCCAGGCAGGGCGTCACGCCGGTGCGCGCTCGAAACGCCGTCGCTTCCAGGGCGATTTCCTGTTGAATCTGCTCCGCGAGAGCCTTGCCGTCCAGCAGTTTTGCCGTCACGTCGTACGCCTTTTCCTGGCTCGGTTTCGATCACGGTCGTTGCAACGGGCATTTTAGCACGGCCGGATTGGAAGGGATGTGGGCGTCCGCGCGACGATTGTCCCGATTGCGCCGGGCTTGGCGATCGCGCCGTGGCCGGCTTGATTGTCCATACTTTGCCTGGATATCGAGCACGGGCTAGAGTTGCGCGATCCGCGTGCGCCCACCCAGAGGTGGAGGCGCGCAGGTTGCGGCGACAGATTGTCGGGCGTCTTACTTATCCGGTGCGCGCAGGGTTGGTTCCCATGAACGATTCATTTGATACCGGCGCCCCACGCATGGCCACCTGGGGCGCGACGGGGGCCATTTCGCCGACGATCTTTGACGGACTGGGGCCGGCGCGCAGTTCCGTCGCCGGATCGAATCGACCGCTCGACGTGCAGCAGTTGCTGGAGCGCTGCCTCGGCAGCCGGCAACTCGTGGAACGCGTACTGAATAGCTTCGAAACCCGCTTCGAGCCTGAGTTTCAGGCGATCGGCGCGGAGTTAACCGGCGGCGATCCTGAGGCCGTCGCGAAGGCGGCGCATCGCTTCAAAGGCGCTTGCGCCAATGCCGCCGCCGATGAGTTGGCGAGGCTTGTCGCGGAGTTAGAAACCGCCGCGCTCTCGGAGCATTTGGAGCACGCGCAATCGGTCTACGACCGGTTGCCGGAGGCCTGGGGCCGCTTTCAAGAAGCCAGCGCGGCGTTTCGTCGCGACGCCAGAAACTGATTTGCGCAGTCGAGAGATTGTAGCAACACGCATTTGCGAAAGGCTGAGATGCACGTACTCACCGTTGACGACGATCCCGATGCCCTCGACTTGTTGGAGCATGCGCTGACGCGATTCGGCTATCACGTCACGCGCGCGACGAATGGGCAAGAGGCGCTGGAGCAGGTGCGCACCGGACGTTTCCAGTTGGTGGTTTCCGACTGGGAGATGCCGCACATGACCGGCCCGGAATTGTGCCGGGAAATCCGTCGCCGCGGATCGAGCGGGTACATCTATTTCATCCTGCTCACGTCGCGGAGCGGCACGCAAAACGTCGTCGACGGTCTGAACGCCGGCGCGGATGAGTTTCTGACCAAGCCGTTCGATCCGTATGAGCTATACGTGCGTTTGCGCGTCGCGGAGCGGATCCTCACGCTGGAAAGCCGCGACATCGTCATCTTCAGCCTGGCGAAGCTGGCCGAAGCGCGTGATCCCGACACCGGCGCGCACTTGGAACGCATTCGCGCGTATTGCTATGCGCTCGCGGTGCAACTCTCGAAGACCGAACGTTACCGGGGAACCATCGACGGCGACTTCGCGCAGATGATCTATCTGACAAGCCCGTTGCACGATATCGGCAAGGTCGGCATTCCGGACGCGATCCTCTTGAAGCCCGGCCGGCTGACGGCTGAGGAATTCGAGATCATGAAGCAACACTCGCCGATCGGCGCGGCAACGCTCGACGCGGCGGCCAGCGCCTACCCCAGCGCGAAGTTCCTGCAGATGGCCCGCGACATCGCGCTCACGCATCACGAGCGCTTCGACGGCGGCGGCTATCCGCGCGGCCTGCGCGGCGAACAAATTCCGCTTTGCGGACGGATCGTCGCCGTGGCCGACGTTTACGACGCGCTGACGACGCGGCGTGTGTACAAGCCAGCGTATAGCCACGACGTCGCGAAATCGATCATTGTCGAAGGACGCGGCTCGCACTTCGATCCCTACATGGTGGACGCCTTCCTGGCGATTGAAGATCAAATCCTCGATATCAAGTCGCAATTCTGCGACGCCACGGAGCAGGAAGGCGACGCATTGCGCGAATGGCAGGATTCCAGCGACAACGGAGTTGGCATGGCGAAGGTCTAGCGTGGGGATTCACCACGGAGAGCACGGAGGACATGGAGGGGGGAGAGGGAAGACTGTTGTGGCACGGTCTCCCGCCTGCGCAATTGTCGCGATGCTAATTTTCGGAATGATTGGGCGATTGAGTTTGAGCGATCGCCTCAGGGCCCCCGCCGTGGCGGGGCGAGTTTGCGCCGGGCTGAGTGCGCAGACCTAAACTTGCTCCGGGGCTGGTAGGTGCGCGCGGCGACTGTGCGGCGCGGCACACGGATGCGGCTCGCCGTCTTTGTTCTTCGCTGAGCGCCATGCCAAATACGAGCGATAGTCGCGATGAACCGGACGGCGCCGGCGGAGATTCCTCCACGCAGGTCTGGGTCGCTTCGCGCTATGCGATCGAGCAGACGCTTTCCGATCGGCGCGGCCACGCCTGCTTTCTGGCCGACGATCCACGGCAGCGCAAACGCGTCGTGTTGCATCGGCTGTCGAATGAGCTGGTGACGCCCGCGGTGGAGATGCGGCTGGCGCACGAAGCAACGTTGCTCAGCCGCTTGGATAGCCCCTGGCTCGCGCAGTTTCACGAGTTTTTCGCCGACGGGCCGCGCTGGTATTGGGTGCGCGCGTATGTGCGCGGTTCGACGTTGTTGCAGCGGCTCTCCGAAGGGCCGCTCTCCGTCGCAGAAACATTGCGTCTCGCACGCGCTGTGACCACGGGACTCGTGGAGCTACACGCCTGCGGCATCCTGCATCGCAACTTGAAGCCGACCAGCGTCGTGCTGCGTGGCGAAGTGGATGACGCGAGCCTCGTGGATTTTGGCTTCGTGGCCTCGTTGCGCGATCCGCAAGAGAGCTCGCGTTCCGCGGCGTTGGCGGCGCGGTACCTGTCTCCCGAACAAGCGGGCTCGCTCGACTACGATGTGAGCGAAGCCGCGGATCTGTACGCCCTTGGCATCCTGCTCTTCGAATGCCTGGCGGGCCGACCGCCTTTCCAAAGCGATACGGTTGGCGCGGTGCTCTTGCAGCACATGACGTCGCGCGTGCCGGATTTGCGCAGCATGGGGTTGCCAGCGCCCCGAGCGCTCGACGAAGTGATTCAACGCCTGTTGCGCAAAGATCCGCGCGATCGCTATCAATCCGCAATGGCGGTCTTGCGGGACATCGAACAAATCGAAGAGGCCTGCCGGCGCGGCGAGTTGGAACCGGATATCGTCATTGGCCAAAGCGATCAACGCTGCACCGTGACGGAGCCGTCGTTCGTCGGCCGCACGATGGAGCTGGCGCAGCTCGACCATCAGATGCTGCAAGCCAGCGTCGGTTGCGCAGCGCTCGCCGTCGTGGAATGCGAATCGGGCGGCGGCAAGACTCGCTTACTTGATGAACTCGCGCAACGCGCCGCGCGCCGTGGCGTGCGCGTCTTACGAGGACAGGGTTCGAGCGACATCGGCCAGCACCCGTTCCAACTGTTGGAAGGGGTCGTCGAGCAGATTATCGGCGAGTTGGTCGTCGATTCCGCCGCGCTGGAGCCGATTCGCGAACGACTTGGCGAACATCAGGACGCGTTGTGCTCCGCCTTGCCGCGGCTGGCCAACGCGCTGGGCTGGAAATCGCGCCAGACGTTGGGGCCTGAAGCGTTCGGCGAAGCGCGCAGCATCAAGGCGATCTCGCAATTCCTGGATGCGCTCGGCCAGCCCGACAGGCCGGTACTGATCATTCTCGACGATTGCCAATGGGCCGACGAACAAGCCGTCAAGCTGATCGCGCTTTGGGCGAACCGCCGGGCGGATGAATCGGCGATCAAACGCCATTCCATGATGGTCGTGGCGTATCGCACCGAAGAAGTGGACGAACGGCACGCCTTGCGGCAACTGCGGCCGACCGCGCATGTCAACCTGGAACGCTTGACCGCGATCGACGTCCGGCGACTCGTTGAGACGATGGCCGGCCAGGTGCCGGAGCAGGTCTTCGAGGTCGTGGAACGACTCTCCGGCGGCAGCCCGTTCATGGCTTCCGCGGTGCTGCGCGGGCTGGTCGAGTCGGGCGCCCTCGAAACCACGGGGGGCGTGTGGCGCGTCGAACCGCTGGCGATCGCGGACTTGCAGTCGTCGCGTCATGCGGCCTCATTTCTGGCGCGGCGATTGGATTTGCTGCCGCGCCACGCGATCGATCTACTCACCATCGGCGCGGTGCTCGGCAAAGAGTTCGACCTGGAAATCGCGGTGCAACTTGCTGCGCATCCCGCGACCGAGGCTATTTCGACGCTCGACGTGGCGCGTCGCCGCTGCTTGATCTGGCTGCGCCCGGACGGCGGGCGCGGCGTCTTCGTTCACGATAAAATCCGCACCGCGTTGCTGGAGCGACTGACCGCCGAAGAGCGGCGTCATCTGCATTACCGCGCGGCGTTGCACTTGCGCAAGCATCTGCGCGGCAATGCGTTTGACCTGGCCTATCATTTCGACGCCGCTGGCGAAAGCTATTTGGCCCTCGGCTACGCACTGGAGGCAGCGGAGCTCGCGCGGCAGCAGCATTCACTTGAAGTCGCCGAGCAACAGTACCGCATCGCCCAGCGCGGGGCGTCACAGGCTGATGCCAGTACGCAGTACCGCATCGCCGAAGGGCTCGGCGACGTGTTGATGTTGCGCGGCCGCTATGACGCCGCGGCGCAACTCCTCCGGGGCGCGGCAGAGTTGGCCGAGGGCGCGTTTTCGCGTGCGCAGATCCTGGGGAAGCTCGGCGAGCTGGCCTTCAAACGCGGCGACATGGAATCCGCCACCACGTCGTTCGAGCAAGCGCTGCGTTTGCTCAAACGCCGCGTGCCGAACCGCTTTATCACGTTTGCGGTGCTGCTCGTTTGGGAAACGTGCGTGCAAACGGTGCATAGCCTGCTCCCTGGGCTGGCGGTGGGACGTAGGAAGGAACCGCCGAGTAAGGAGGAATTGCTCACCTGGCGGCTGCACAGCAAGCTGGCTCACGGCTACTGGTTTGTGCGGAGCAAAGTTCACGTCCTGTGGACGCATATCCGCGGGATGAACCTCGGCGAACGCTATGCGCCAACGCTGGAGCTTGCGCAGTCATATTCCGAACACGCGCCGGCGATGAGCCTGATTCCTTGGAACGCCCGCGGCCTGAAGTACGTCCAAAAATCGCTGCAAATCCGCCGCGATTTGGAAGATGTCTGGGGGCAAGGGCAGTCGCTTGGTTACCACGGCATCGTGCATTACTGTGCGGGCAACTACGTCGAAAGCGTGGAACGTGGCCTGGAAGGCGTGCGTCTGCTGGAGCGCACCGGCGACTACTGGGAAGTGCATATCGCCCGCTATCAGGTCGCCGCGTCTCTGTTTCGACTTGGTCGCTTGGATGAAGCGGTCGATCAGGCGCGGAAAAACCACGAATCCGGAGTGCGCCTCGGAGACGAACAAGCGGCAGCGATCAGTCTCGACGTCTGGTCGCGAGCGACGCAAGGGCGTGTGCCTGAAGACATCGTCGCTCGCGAATTGGCCCGTGCGCGTCACGACGCGCAAGGCAACGCACAGTTGATGCTTGCCGAAGGCGTGCGGCAAATCGGCGCCAACGATCTGGACGGCGCCGTACAGACGTTCGAAACGGCGCTGAGGATTGCCCGTGAGGCCGCCGTACAAAATCCTTACACGACACCAAACCTAGCCTGGCTGGCAACCGCGCGCCGGTTGATCGCCGAACGACGTCAGGGGCTTACGCCCCGCCAACGTCACAAGGCATTGCGATTGGCCGCGAAAGCGGCGCGCAAAGCGCTGTGGACCGCGCGGCGGTTCCGCAACGACTTGCCGCATGCCCTGCGCGAGGCTGCCGCGGTGGCCGCGATGCAAGGTAAATCATGGCGCGCGCGGTCGTTGTTCAATCGTAGTCTCCGCATCGCCCGGCGGCAGCGCGCGGAATTCGAGTACGCGCAAACCTTGCACCTGCGGGCACGCGTCGGCCTGGAATTGGGCTGGCGCGACGCGCAAGAGGAGCTCGTTCACGCGGAAGCGGAGTTGCGCTCGTTTGAGTTACGCGCACAAGGTAACCGTCCGGATACCGATACGCCGGCCGAGACGACGACACTGTCGTTGATCGATCGTTTCGACACCGTGCTGGAAGACGGCCGCAAGATCGCGTCCGCACTTTCCACCGAAACGATCGTCGAAGAGGCGCACCGCGCCGCGATCCGCCTGCTGCGCGGCGAGCGCTGCCAAGTCTTGCGACCGATTCGCGAACAAGGTCGGCTGCAAACAACGCCCATTAGCGGCGACCGCGAGTTGACGCCAAACTTGAAGCTCGTGGACGAGTCGCTGCGCAAGGGACGCGCCTTGGCGCTGGACGAGTCCGCCGCGGACTTTGGGGCCGAACACGCTGAGGCATCCAGCTTGTGCGCGCCGATCTACGTCCGCGGCGAGGCCGCGGCGTGCCTGTATGTGGCCCATCAGCAAGTGCGCGAATTGTTCGGCGAAAACGAATTGCGCTTGGCGGATTTCATCGCCACGATCACTGGCGCCGCGCTGGAAAACGCCGACGGCTTCCAGCAATTGCAGCAACTCAATGAGACCTTGGAACTGCGTGTGGCGGAACGGACCGCCGCCGTCGAGGCCCGGTCGCAGCAGTTGGCGCGTTCCAACCGCAAACTGGAACGGATCGCCGCGGAGTTGCGCCTGGCGGAGGAACAACTGCGATCCGCGAAGGAAACTGCCGAGGCCGCCAACGAAGCGAAAAGCAAATTCCTGGCGATAGTCAGCCACGAAATTCGCACGCCGATGAACGGCATCATCGGCATGACGGAGTTGGCGCTGCGCACGACATTGAATCCGCAACAGCACAACTATCTGGGCGTCGTGCGGCAGTCAGCCGATTCACTGCTCCGGCTGTTGAACGACTTGCTGGACATCTCCAAGATCGAGGCCGGTAAGCTGGAAATGGAAGTGGTCCCCTTCGACGTCCGCGACGTCGTCGGCGACGCGTTGGTCGTGCGCTCGCGATGCATCTCGGGCAAGCCGTTGGAACTGACGTATCGCGTTCAGTCGGACGTGCCGGCGCGCGTCTGCGGCGATCCCACGCGGCTGCGGCAAATCGTCGACAACCTGGTGGGCAACGCGGTCAAATTCACCGAAAAGGGAATGATCTCGATCGACGTCAGTTTGGAGAAACGCGCCAAGACGGGAGTGCGTCTTCACTTTGTCGTGCAGGACACCGGCATTGGCATTCCACTCGACAAACAAGACGTGATCTTCGAGTCGTTCAAGCAGGCAGATAGTTCGACCACGCGGCGCTACGGCGGCACCGGCCTTGGTTTGGCGATCTCGTCGCAGCTTGTCCAGATGATGGGCGGCCGCATCTGGGTCGAAAGCGAGCCGGGGCGCGGCAGCGCGTTTCATTTCATCGTCGAGTTGGCCAACGATACGGAATCCGCGAACTTGGACGACCAATCGTCGCCGCTGAACGACGCGCGGTTGCTGATCATCGACGATCATGCCGTTGCCCGGACTTGGACGAGTGAGTCGTTGAGTTCGCTCGGCGCTGTCGTCAGCGCTGCCAGTTCCGCCAGTGAAGGGTTCGCGGAGCTGCTCCGCGCGTCGACGACCGACCGTCCGTTCGAGGTCGCCGTGATCGACGCGGGCTTGAACGACGACGACGGGCCCGCCATCCTGGAATTGATTCGCACGACGCCGGAGTTGGCCGACTTGCCGGTCGTTATGCTGGCGCCCTGCGATAGCCCGTTGTTGACGGCCGACGCCTCGCTGGAACTGGCCCACGGCGTCGTGCTCACGAAGCCCGCCAAGTACAGCGAGATCGCCGCCGCGATCCGCCGCTTCCGCCGAGTTGGCACGTCGGATACTTCGGTGCGCGCCAGCGCGAAAACCGAGCGCTCGCTCCATGTCTTGTTGGCCGACGACAGTCCGGTCAACCGCGAGGTCGCGGTCGGTCTGTTGGAATTGAAAGGACACCGCGTCACCGCGGCCGAGAATGGCCAAGAAGCAGTCGAGGCCTGCCGGCAGGAAACGTTCGACGTCGTTCTGATGGACCTGGAGATGCCCGGCATGGACGGCCTGGAGGCCACGATGGCGATCCGCCGGGAAGAGGAAGGCAGCGGCCTGCACGTGCCGATCTTGGCCATGACGTCCCATTCCATCCCGGGCGTCCGCGACCGCTGCCTGAACGCCGGCATGGACGGTTTCGTCAACAAACCGATCCAGCCGAACGAGCTCTTCGCCAAGCTCCAAGCCGCCGCGGACGGCCGCAAACGCCAGCTTGCCTTCGCGGACTAAGGCTAGATGCCGCAAGTGTTTGCGCTTCGTGCTGCACGCCCAGCACCGTCCTTTTTCGTACGTGGCAGCTTGCCTTCCGTCACAGAGCATTCCCGCGCATAGCACCCTGCAAATTGTTAGGTAAACGCCGAACCAGTCCCTGTTGCGGGCGTCTCCACTAAAGTGTTTAATACTGGGTCTCGGCAGGCGACTGCCGGGCGTCGGGCCGTTAGCTCAGTTGGTTAGAGCGCCATGCTCACACCGTGGAGGTCACTCGTTCGAGTCGAGTACGGCCCAGTTTGAACCCGTTGCGGCCGCAGGGCGTCCCGCCCGCGGCTGCGGAAATCCCGAATTGCTTATCCGACAGGTGTTTACGTCATGGCGAAGAGCAAGAAGAGATCGGAAGAGCG
>JALHLM010000062.1 GCA_022844585.1 Pirellulales bacterium
ATACGTCGGTCGCACAGGGCGACTACCGCCTCGTGGTTGCGAGCCAGGGCGTCTACGGCGACTTGGGCCAATACACGATCACCGGCACGGTGCAACCGACGGTCGATCTCACGCCGCCTACCGCCACGAACGACAGCGCCGCGACCACAAACGTCAAGCCGGTGCTGATCGACGTCGTGGCCAACGACGTCGATTCCAGCGGACTTCTAAATCGGACCACGGTGACCATCACCTCCGGCGTCACGAACGGCACGCTGTACGTTGATCCGACCAATGGAACGGTCCGCTATACGCCGAACAGCTCCTTCGTCGGCAGCGACTCCTTCCAATACACGGTCGAAGACGGCGGCGGCAATGTCTCCAACGTCGCGACCGTGACCATCTCGATCACGCAGCCAATCTTAGGGCCGAACGGCACCTGGGTGCAGAACTTGTATGCCGACGTGCTGGGCCGCAGTTGCACGCCAGGCGAAGCAGGCTTCTGGGCGAACTTGCTCGATACCGGCGTCAGCCGCGAAGCCGTGGCACAAGGCTTTTACTCGTCGCGCGAACGCCGCGCCAAGTTCATCAACGAATACTATCTCGATTACCTCGGCCGCGCCGCCGATTCCGGCGGGACCGACTACTGGTTGAACGTCTGGCAGGCCACCGGCGGTCCGGAAATCGTCCGCTCCAGCCTGATCGGCTCCGGCGAATACCTCCAGTCGCACGGCGGTACCATCGGCGGCGCAGTCCAGGGGCTTTATCAAGACGTGCTGGGACGCAACGCCGTGAACGCCGAAGTAAACTACTGGGTCGGCGTCAGCGCCCACGCTTCACTGACGGGCATCGCTTACGGCTTCTTCACTAGCGACGAGCACCGCTTGGGATTGATCAACGGCTGGTATCAGCAGTATTTGCATCGCTCCACCGACAGTGGAGGCGCGAGCTACTGGCTCAACCGGATGAAGCAGGGACTCCGCCAGGAATCGCTGCAAGGCGCGCTAGTGGCCAGTGGCGAGTACTACCAACATTGGGCGTAGCCCGAGCACGTTGCTCTGCACACCAACCCGAAGCGCCAGCGAAGGAGAGATGGCGCCGTCGAGAGCTTCAACACGGCGCTGAAGGCGACGTCAACTCTCCCTCGCTTGCGCGTTTTTAGGTTGCGCTTTCGCCGGTTTTCACGAGCCCGGATGGGTGCCTGGGGCTGGGGCGGTGGTGCAAAGGTCGCGACGTCGTACGCGCTGGGGCATCGATACGGCCGGCAACATACTTAATCCAAGCCCCAGCGCGCGGAACGTCGCATGCCGCGTGTTTTTCGCCTCTGCCCCAGGCACCTATCCGTATTTTCAAGAAAAGCGCAACTTCAAAACTGGCGATTCGGCTTGGTGTAGGGACTTCCTTGCGGCAGAAATGGCTAGCGGCCAAAGGCGAAATCCGCGAACGGCGTCGCCGATTCCAGCACGACTTCGTGGTCATTTACGTCGTCGCGATTTGGGAAGCGATACAGCTTGCCACGGCCGTCCGAGGCATAGAGCGCCCCGTCGGCGCCAAAACGAAACGCAGAGGCGGAAAACGGCAGTTCGCAGACAAACCGGACCGGACTTTCGCTGACGTTATAAATCCGTGTCTTGTCACGCAAGGTGCCCACATACACTTGCCCGTCACGCACGTCGAACGCGCCCCACCAGTCGTGGCCGACATCACCTTGCGAGAACGTCAGCATCGTTTCGACCGACCGCCGTGCCGCGTCCCAGCGGTAAATGAAGCCGTCCGGCAGCGGATTGGAGTCGATGGGCGTTTCCACGCCGCTCCAGTACAGATCGCCGTTGGTGTCGTTGCGGACCTGCCGGGTTAGCCCGCCGCCGCGGCTCAGCCGGACTTCATTGCGTCCGTCAAGTCGAAACACCGACCGATCCAGCCCGGAACAGAAGAACAACTCTCCACCAGGCAGTGCGCTGAGACTTTGCACCCGCGGCACATCGTCGTCGGCCTGCGCATCGCTGCGCACATGCAAAGTTTCCGTGCGGCCATCGCGATCAACAAGGATCACGCCTGGCCAAGCGGCGCCGTCGGCCAGGAAAAAGTCAGCTCCTTGGACGCCAGGGACCGTCGAAGCCAACGACGCGACAACCGCCAAGACGGCGAAGAATCTGTTCAGCATCTGAGGTACTCCCGGTGGCCGAAATGCACGGCGCGCGAGCAAGCGCGCTCTCGGGAAGCATATCTCGTAGCGTGCCAGGTGAGGCCAATTCACTTCGGGGCGCAACAAAACCCTCGGTGCGGCACCGCACCCCCTGCCATGAGGAGTTCTAGTTTGTCGTAAGCTTCGTTACGACCGTCACGACTTGAATCAGGCCAGATCCGACGGTGGCAAGTAAATGTAGCCGACGCCGTGGACGGTCTTGATCCGCTCGCCGCCGCGGGGCGCATTTCCCAGCTTGCGACGCAGGCTGCACACATGCACGCTCAAAGTGCGATCCATCGCCAGCATGGGGCGATGAAACACTTCGCGAGCGATGTCTTGCCGGGTAAGCACGTTGCCGGCGGACAACAGGAAGACGCGCAACAGCTCGAATTCCAGTCCGGTCAAGGTAACCGACTTGCCGCCCAGCGTGGTGTGACGTCGCGCCACATCCATTTCGACGTCGCCAAGTTGAATCACCGAAGCCGCAGGCGCCGGAGCTTCCACGCTGCGAGCAGAGCGTCGCAAAATGGCTCGCACGCGAGCCAGCAATTCACGGGGGTTGAACGGCTTGGCGAGGTAATCGTCGGCGCCAAGCTCCAAGCCGATGATGCGGTCGACGTCGTCGCCTCGCTCGGTCAGCACCAGGACCGGCACATCGCTGTCATTGCGAATCTGCCGCAAGACTTCGAGCCCGCTCATGCCACGCGTGACCACGTCGAGAATCACGATGGCATGTTCGCCGGAACGAATCGCTTCGATGCCGTCCAATGGCGAATGTTCGACGCTCGCGTCGAAGCCCTCCTGGGACAAGTAATCGGCCAGACGCCGGCTTTGCTCGATGTCGTGGTCGATGATGATGACCGACCCGCGTTTCGGCGGAGACGCCGCTGGCGGTCGCTTCTCCTTGCTCATGATCATGTCTGTTCCCTTGGCCTTTCTTCTCATGGAGTCGAGATCACGGAGTTCCGCCGCGATCCCCAAGGTGGGGGTGTTTTTAGGCGTTGACGGGTGTCGTGAGAGTGGGTTCCGTCGCACTCTTGAACAGACGGGCTGTTCTTCACGCCTGGGTGGGACTGCCTATCTAAACCGTCTGCAAGGAATCAAGTCTCCTTCTGCTGGAATCTGTGAAATGCGGCGCACGCGGTGCGATAAACAGATCATAAACCATTTAGCATTATGAACTTAATGACACTCAATGTGACACAAAATGCACCGAATGCGCTCAAAATCCATGAAATTATTGGATATTCTTAATATTACTTTCTTGTTTTGTCATAGCGTCTTTGCGCATCCCTGGGTTCAATTCATACATCTGTTATGGATTAAACGTCCATAACATGAAAGAGGTTTCGGCCGATTTCATCGACATCTCACAATTCGGGTTCAACCGAACGTGATTTTCGGCCGGAATTTCGATTTGAATTGACTCGTCACGCCGCCGGATGCGTGGTTTCGCCGGCACATAGATGAGCCAGTTCGAATGCCATTCGCGCGTAACCACAAATCACTTCCCAAACCAATTCAAAACGTCATTTCCGCGCCGGGGGCGCGGTGATCGTCGCACTGGCTTGAGCGACCGCCTCTCGGCATTTCCTGCAAATGTCGGTGAGACCGGTTTTCTCGACGACAGTTCAGTCGATCGCGCTTCCCATCCGCGAGTTACCCGTGCAACAGAGTGAGTTGGCGCGTCGGGCTGTCCACCCGTGCGCCGGAGAGTAGGGGAACGAGGGAGAGGCATCGATGGAAAGCAGCGGCGGAACTCGTCTTTCCGACCGCGAATGGAGGAGGATCGTCTCATCAAAAGTATCTGGGAGAACATCATGAGGAAGAGATCGTGGATCTCATGCGCTGCGGCGATGGCACTGTCTTTCAGTGCCGGAAGCCAGGCACTCGGCCAAGAGCGCATGTTTTTTCAAGGCCCCTATGGCGCCGGCGGCACGTACAACGTGTACGAAATTCGCGGCGTGGGCAACCGGACGTTTGGCAACCACATTGGTCGCAACCCCATCACATCCGGAGCGGGCAATTCGTACGCCACGGGCGACGCCCTGACCCAAACGGGCGCCTGGGTGATTGAAGGCAATCACACCGAGCCGTTCTCCGGGACGGCCAAAGTGGCCCATCTGGCAGCGTTTTCCGGCGCGTTGGCGGCTGACGAAAACCAGTTCGTCACCAACACCTTCGCGTTCCTCGGCCAGAGCGCGTGGATCGGCCTGACCGACGACGAGTTCTTCGGCGGCGGTGAAAGCCGCCCGGGACCGTTGCCGGGCGAGGCTGGCGCGCAACAGAACGCCTGCGGCGATTGCATCGAGGCAAAGAACTCCGGATTCGCGGGTGGCCCTGATGCGGCCGTCGATGACGGCGCCGGTTGGCAATGGACGAACAAGGAGCCGTACGACTACCAAAATTGGAACGGCTTGGGCGAACCGAACGACTATACCCCCACCAATCCGCCGCTCGCCGGAGAGGGTGAAGACGCCACGGAATTGCTGACCAATGGCACGTGGAACGACAATGGCGACGGCGAGGTCGGCGAGAGCGCTCCTACCCGTGCGTACATCTACGAGTACGAAACGCTCAGCGCGACTGCGTTGAATGTGCCTTTGCTGCCTCAGGTCAATCTCGCCGTGTTCGATCCGACGCCAGCGCCGAGCGTGCCAAACACGTTGGGCAAAGTCCGGGTGCGCGAGGTTCACTCGACCCAGACCGTCTCGGGCAATGCCGGCGCGCTGAATTTGCTGTACGGCAATCAGCCGCAGGATTTCGAGGTCAACTACCTGGCGGATACGATTAACATCAACGCCGTAGCCGGGGCCGGCGGGAGCTTCTTCCCTGGCGACAGCAACTTCGGTCTGAACACCATTCCGTCTTTGACCGGCACGGACATCAACAACTTCGCTCTGAGCGCCCGAGGGTTCGTTCGGATCGAGGAAGCGGGTCAGTACACGTTCAACGTGGCCACGGACGACAGCGGCGAAGTGTGGATCTACGGGAAGACCTTCGAAAGCGTGTCCAACGGCACGATCTCGCCGTATGGGTCGATCATGTTCGCGGGCGACCGCGGCCACGGCAACACCCTGGGCGTGGTCACCTTGGAGCCCGGCGACTACGAGTTCGAATACGTGATGAACGAGAACGGTGGCGGCGCCTCGGCAGAGTTTTCCGCTGCATTTGGTGCTCAGAGCTCGTTCGATCCACGTACATTCAAGCTCGTGGGCGGCGATCCGAACCCGACGAACTATCCGGCACAGAATCGGCCGGTCAGAGTCAACGGCTCATTGGCGATCAAGGAAGTTCGGGACAGTGGCGACATCGACCTGAACAACCTTGCACAGGCCAGGGCCATTCTGGACAGCCCAGGCGTCGGCGACATCGTCGTCGAAGGGACCGCTACTGGAGTCAATTTTGCCGACCCGGACGCGCCCGGCGGCGGCCAGTTCGGCAACAACCAGAACTTCTTGAGCGACACTGCAGGGGACAATGACGACTTCGCGCTCCGTGCGTCGGGTACGATCACGGTCGATACGGCCGGTGATTACACCTTCGCCTTCGACAGCGACGACGGCGCTGCGTTGACGGTCGGCGGGGCGAGCTTTACCAGGCAGTTCGGACCGAACGCCACAACCGTGGCGAGCGGTGAAACGCTTTCGCACGACGCCAATACCGGCAGCAGCTTGAGCGGCGCCTCGACCTTCCTGACGGCCGGGTCGCACACCATCGAGTTCGTCTTTTGGGAGCGTGGCGGCGGCGGGTTCGCCGAGTTGATGGTGGCGACCGGCGTGCAGACGGCCTTCAATGCCGCCGTGTTCAACATCCTCGACACGACGGCGTCCGTTCCGGCGTTGACTGTCCCGGGCGCGTTGCAGTTCGGCGATGGCACCTTCGAACCGGAACCCGACCAAGAAGGTGACACGAACGGCGACGGCAAGGTCGACATCGTCGACTTGAACAATGTCCGCAACAACTTCGGCGGCACAGGTTTGGGCGACACCAATGACGACGGTCAAGTTACCATTGCCGACTTGAACAACGTTCGCAATAACTTCGGGGCCGGCCCGGGTGCGAATGCGGTGCCCGAACCGTCGAGCATGGTGCTCGTCGGCCTCGGACTTGTCGGCTTGCTGGCCGCTCGTCGGTTCCGCAAGAACTAGGACGCTCCCCGCGTTCTAGAGATTCTTCGTGATGTTCTTTCCCGACCCTGCTCGAAGGTTCTTCGAGCAGGGTCTTTTTTTGCGCGTAGTCGCTAAGCAAGTCGCGCCGGCGTGGGCAGTTCAATCGTGAATTGCGTGCCCCGGTCCGGTTCGCTCTGCACGTGAATCCGGCCGCCATGGGCTTCGATGATTTTTCGCGCCGTTGGCAGTCCAAGTCCGGAACCGCCGGACTTCGTCGAGTAAAACGTCTGCCACATCCGCTCCAAAATGCGATCATCGATCCCGCTACCGGTGTCGATCACGTCGAGTCGCACGCCGAATGGAATTGCCCTCGTGCGCACGGTGAGTTGCCCGCCTTCGGGCATCGCCTGCTGGGCGTTGAGCACCAGGTTCAAGAGCGCTGCGTGAAACGATTCACGGTCCAGCAACACGGTCGGCAAATCGGAATCCAGATATCGAAACACCTGTACGCCGGATTGCTCGGCCTGCGGCGCAAAGAGATCCAGTACGTCCGCCACGACTGTGTTCAGATCGGTCGGGTCAAGACGCAGTTGGCGGACCTTCGTGAAATTGAGAAAGTCGTCAAGCAGGTTTTGCAACCGCTGACATTCGCGCTGCACGACTTCCACCTTGCGCAACGCGCGACGCTGTTGCGGGCTGTCGCCGCCGGCCAGATCCTCTGCCAGCAGCTCCATGTTGAGGCGAATCGTTGATAGCGGATTCTTGATCTCGTGCGCCAAGCCGCCGGCCAGCCGGGCCATTTCGTGATACTGGTCGGCCAGGCGGCGTTCCAATTCACCACGGGACTCTTCGGATACTGGGGCCATAGAAGACTCAACGAAACCAGGGACAGGCGATCACTGCCTTTGATTCTGGCGGTTCGATTACCAGGTCGCCAGCCGCTATTCCGCCGGCGCGACCGCCATGTCGACACTTCCCTTGGCGTCCGACGCCGATACACTTGCGTCACGGCAGCGACAACCGACCCTGGACGCCTGTGAACGATGCCAACCCTCAGCGTGCGATGTCCGCACTGCCAGACTGTGCTCAAGGTCGACGCTGCGCACGCGGGTCAGTCCACCACCTGCAGTCATTGTGGAAAGCAACTGCTGGTACCTGCGCCAAGCGCGCCACCGGTCGTCAGTGCTCCGCCTGTCGTTCGCGCCACCCCTACCTCCGCGACTCGACCGGAAATCCACATTTCGCCGGCAACCCCGAAAGCCGCCGCGCCATCCCCGGAGCCGAAACCGGCAGAGCCAGCAGCGAAGAGGTCCATTGCACCGCGAATCAGCCCCAGCCTGGTGATGCTCATTTTCGGCGTGGTCGTGCTGACCGTAACTGTGCTCGTGCTGTTGAGGATGACGGAAGGAGAATCCGTCGCTCCATGACGGAAGACGGTCGGCAATCGTCAGCTCCCGACGTAGCGCGCGTAAATCGTCTTCGCGGCGGCCGGGTCGTCGGTTCCGGAGATGATAGCTCGGCCGTCGGCGAAGACGGTCACCTGGTACGGCGCGACCTGGAGCCGCAGCAAAAACGGATTGCGCATCACGCTGCCCACGCCCGAAAGCTTCCGTGCCAGTTCTTCCAGCGACAGCCCCCAGCCGGGCGGCGGTGCGATTTGCACCGAGTTCCGGCCGCATAGCACCGTCGATTGGCTCGCGCGTTCGCCGGCGAGCCAATCGTATTCATGCTTACCGCAGCACGGACAATCCTCCTCGCCGCGGAGCTTGCTGATGTCCAGTTGCCGGCAGCGGTTTTCCCAGAGATCGAACACCTGCAAGGTACGCGAAGTGGCGTCACGCTGGCCGGCCAGGATCTTGATCGCTTCCAGTGCTTCAATCGACGCGATCACGTTGATGATCGGCGCCAGAATCCCCGCGGTGTCGCAAGTCGGCGTCACGCCGGGCGGGGGCGGCTCCGGAATCAGGCAACGCAGGCACGGCGTCTCGCCGGGAAGGATCGTCATGGTTTGCCCCTCTGCGCCGAGGCAACCACCGTAGACCCAAGGGATGCCATGTTTGACGGCCACGTCGTTCAGCAGGAACCGCGTCTCGAAATTGTCCGTGCCGTCGAGCATCACGTCGGCCCCGGCGGCGAATCCTTCCACGTTGCCGGAATCGACATCGGCGACGATCGCCTCGATGTCGACCGTGGAATTGACACGCCGCAGCTTTGCGGCCGCCGCCACGGATTTCGGCAACTGCGCGGCGACATCGTCCTCGTCGAACAGCACCTGTCGCTGCAGATTCGTGGTTTCCACGAAGTCGCGATCTACGATCCGCAGTCGACCGACTCCCGCGCGGACCAACGTGTTCGCCAGCACGGTTCCCAAGGCCCCGCAACCGCAGAGGAACACGGTGCTCGACAACAGACGGCGCTGACCCGCTTCGCCCAACGGCGCGAAACGCGACTGCCGGGCATAGCGCGCCAGCGCATCGGGGCGCTCGGCAGATTGTGGGTCGTCAGGCATGAGTGCATCGTATCACCTGTAGCGCGGTTCGGTCAGCCAACAACACGGCCGGAAGTGTCTTGTTGAGCGCCAAGAAAAAAGAAAAACGCGTGCATCGGCGAGAATTTATTCGTCAATTGCACGGCCCGTTCGGCGGACACTCTGGAGATCAGAAACTCGAATGCCGAAGATCACAAAACCAGCGAATTCGACAGCCGCGCTGACGCCGTTCGGCATTTTCGCAAACGATCACAAGCTTTGTTACCTAGGCCAGTTAGGTGAAAGGCGATCGCGGTTATTGGTGAAGAACTCGCGCCGAGCCCGCGAACCGAAGTGCTAGTTCAGCCGTAGCAATACTTACGTTCGCTCGTGGATGGGGCATCGCATGTTTGTTCGATGATGGGTCCCGGGAAAATTTTGTCAGGGTAGGGTTCGCAGCTCTTGTTGAACCCTGCCTGGGAATTGCTTACGATGTACGCTCCGGGACGGAACAATTCGCGGCCGGTATCAGGAAGGACCGTTATGTCACATTCGGTCTATTTCTTTCAGGAATGCCCCACGTGCGGCAGGAGCCTGAGGATTCGGGTCGATTTCTTGGGGCGCGACGTCGCTTGCCCTCACTGCCGCGGTCATTTGATCGCGGCGGATTCGAGCAACAGCCCGTCGTTGTCCGACTCGGCAATCTTGCTGCAACGAGCGGATGATTTGATTGCCCAGGCGGAACGCCGCAAGGCCCACGCGCCTCACACGAACGGCTACGTCCGCACGTCGTAAGGCAGACGTCAATCAACCCGCGCGGCGATCTGGCCGCGCGTCGCGCTCGGGGCGTTTCCTCGTGTGGCGCATTCTCGTAGGCTATCGGTATTCGCCGTACGCATTCGGCGCTGCGCGCCGCGGCGCCCCGTACTATCCTCCGCCTGCCCAAAGTCGATATGTCCCACGAGTTCTACGAGACCCCGCTGACTGCCCGCTACGCTTCGGACGAAATGTCCCGGCTCTGGAGCGCACAGCGCAAGTTCAGCACGTGGCGACGTCTCTGGGTCGCCCTCGCGGAAGCGGAAGCGGAGCTCGGGCTGCCTGTCACGAAAGCTCAGATCGAAGAACTGCGCGCTCACGTCGACGACGTGGATTTCGCCGTGGCCGATGGCTACGAGCGCCGGCTGCGTCACGATGTGATGGCCCACGTGCATGCCTATGGCGACGTCTGCCCACAGGCTCGGGCGATCATTCATCTCGGCGCCACAAGTTGCTACGTCACCGACAACACCGATTTGATCCTCATGCGTGAAGGCCTGGGGATTATCCAGGATCGTTTGCTCGGCGTGATTGAAAACCTGGCGAGCTTCGCACAACAGCAGCGTGCCTTGCCTTGCTTGGGCTTCACGCACTTGCAGCCGGCTCAACCGACCACCGTTGGTAAACGCGCCTGCTTGTGGATCTACGATTTAGCGCAAGATCTCGCCGAGATCGAGCATCGCCTCGGCGCGCTCCAAGCTCGCGGCGCGAAAGGCACGACAGGAACGCAGGCCAGCTTTCTGGAATTATTCGGTGGCGATCACGCGAAGGTCCGCCAACTCGACGAACTGGTGGCGCGCAAGCTGGGCTTCGTTTCGAGTTATGCCGTTACCGGCCAGACTTACTCGCGGAAGGTCGACGCCCAGGTGCTGTCGACGCTGTCCGGCATCGCCCAAAGCGCGCACAAGGCGACGAATGATCTGCGGATTCTGCAGAGTCGTAAGGAGATCGAAGAACCATTCGAGACGGAGCAGATCGGCTCCTCGGCGATGGCCTACAAGCGCAATCCGATGCGCTCGGAGCGAATCGCCGGCCTGGCGCGGTTTGTGATCAGCCTGGAATCGAGCGCCGCTCAGACCGCGGCGACGCAGTGGTTGGAACGCACGCTGGATGACAGCGCGAATCGCCGGCTCACGTTGCCGCAGGCGTTCTTGTCGACGGACGCGTTGTTGACGTTGTATCAAAACGTTGCGTCGGGGCTCGTGGTCTATCCCAAGGTGATCGAAAAACACCTCCGCGAGGAACTGCCGTTCATGGCCACCGAGAACATACTCATGGCCGCCGTCGCCGCGGGAGGCGATCGCCAGGACCTCCATGAGCGGATTCGCCGCCACAGCCTCGCGGCGGCCGCGGTGGTCAAGCAGCAAGGGGGCGAGAACGACCTCCTCGAACGGCTCCGTACCGACATGGCGTTCGCGCAAGTCAATTTCGACGACACCGTCGACCCGCTCCGCTTCGTAGGCCGCGCTCCGGAACAGGTGGATGAATTCTTGGCGGAGATCGTCGCTCCGATTCTCAAGCGGTATGCGCAGCGAACAAAGACTTCCGCGGAGTTGCGCGTGTAACAATCCCGGCAACGCGCTGTGACGTTACGCGACGATCGACGGTTCGATCGGCGTAACGAATTCGTCGGGCTTGACGATCAACAGCGGGCGGCGCGTGTAGTTCAGCACGCGTTCCGCGGTGTTGCCGAGGAACAGGCCGCTGACGCCGCTGCGTCCGACGCTGCCCATCACGATCAAATCCGCGCCGAGTTTCTTGGCGTTGGAGTCGATCAACTGCCACGGTGCACCGTGCGCCAAGAGGTATTCCGGTGCAACCGACTCAGGCAGATGTTGCGTCACGAACTCGCGCAGATGCTCCGCCGTGGTCTTTTTCAACTCTCGGCGGTAGGCGCCCAATTGTTTGCCGGGTTGCTCGGCGACTTGCGGCAGTTCCAGCAAGTCCTTGTCGTCGAGCACATGCAACACATGGAGCTTCGCCTGTTCTCGCGATGCCAGTAGTCCGGCGTACTGCAACGCCTTGGCGCTGACCGGCGAAAAATCGACGGGCACGAGGATCTGCTTCAACTGCAAGGTTTCGACCGGCGGCGCGACCCAGACCGGCGCCGGGCAGCACTGAAGGAGCTTTTGAGCCGTGCTCCCCACGAGCAACTTCTTCACCATCGACATGCCGACCGTGCCGGCGACCACCAGGTCGTAGTGATGGCGCAACACGGCGCGCACCAATTCCGCGTGAGCCTTGCCGACCAGCGTCACCGTTTCCAGCGTCGCTTCGGCCGCGTAGGGCGCAATGAGCTTCGCCAGCTTCGCGTCAGAGTCATGCCGCAGGTCGCGCTCGAACTCGTCGATATCGCCGGCCACCAGCTTCCAGCGCGCTTTGGGGGGCATCGATTCCAGGGCGTCCCGGAGATCGGTTAACACGTGGGCGACCGTGACGGTCGCGCCCAACGACTTGCCGAGCGCCACCGCCCTGCGCAGCGCCACTTCGCTGGTGCCGGAAAAATCGACGCCGACCAGAATCTTCTGAATTCGCGCTTCGTCCATGCGGTCCTCGGTGAAAGCTAACGCGTCACGATCGCCCCGAGTTGAATCGACCGGGGACCCGCTGACAAGGCAGTCGTCCGACCAGTTGGTCAGACCAGATCGAGCCGGCGATTGCTGCGTGCCGGTCGGCTGCAATCGGCGCAGACGCCGCTGACAATAAATCGGTGATGGGTCACCCGGAAGCGATGCTCCCGGGCCACGGCGGCGCGGATCTCTTTGACGGCGTCGCTGGAGAACTCAATCAGCCGGCCGCATTTCTCGCAGTGCAAATGATCGTGCTGGGGATAGCCGTAATCGTGCTCGTAAACGGCTCGCCCGCCGAGGGTCATTTCACGCAGCAGGCCGGCGTTCACCAGTTCCCTGAGCGTGCGATAGACCGTGGGGCGGCTGGCTTTGCGTTGCGGGTCCACCGTCTGGAGGTGAACGATTAGCCCCTCGGCGTCGAAATGGTCGTGCTGGCGGAACACTTCCTCCACGATCACCCGCCGCGGGCGCGTAATTCGCTTCCCCTTGCTCTGCAAGAATTCCTCGAACCGCGCCATCGGCGTGAGCGCGACTTCGACGGTTCCCAACGAAAAATCGTCCATGAGCGACTGCCCGAGCTGCGAATGTGAGCCACGAAGAGTTATCAATAATGATTCTATCTTATCCAGCTTTTGCGGCAATTGGTGGGGATCGCGACGACTCGCCAACTAACGGGTTTCTCGGGCATCGCTTTGGGAGGTTTGCGCAAAGTATTCCGGCTAAATGGTCGATAAAGACGGCGCTTCGTTTTCTCTGTCCCTCACAACGGCTGTCGAGCCTATGTCGGAGTTCGTCCCCTCGATCGCACCGGACGTTGTGGCGGCCTGCCAGGCGGGCGCTGGCGAAACGGCGTCGGCGCTGAGCCGGTCGTTGGACAACGCGATCGAGGTAACTGTTGGCGAAGCCGCGGTTTACGACCCGGCGTCGCCGGACGCTGCCTGGGCCGGGCCGGGCCTGGCGGTGTTACTGACGGTCGGCAGCGAAGGGGCGATCGCCCTGCTTCCGGAATCCAGTGGGCTGCTGCCGGAGTGGTATCAAAAACCGGACGCCACGGGCACAAGCAAACTGGCGACGCTGGCCCAAGAGTTAGGCATGTTGCTGCTCCCCGAGCAGTTCATGCCGGATGATTTTCGTGCCGCGTATGTGCCGCACCTGGGTGAAGCGCTGTCCCGGGCGAACGTCGCCCACGGCTCCGGCTACGTTCCCCTGACGCTTACCTCAGGCGAGAAGCAGGGCGTCCTCCATTTGCTCTGGCCGGCGTCGCAGCCGCAGGAGCTATTCAACGCTCCCAAGGCGGCCCCGGAGCCGGCCGCCGTGCCTTCGCCTCCGCCGGCGCCTGTCGCGGCGTCTCCACCGGCTCCGGCGCCCGTCGAGACAAAGCCACAGCCCGTGGCGCCGCCACGTGCGCCGGCCTTAAGCGGCTTGCCCCCATACACGCGCAGCTTGTTGCGCATTCAGGTGCCGGTGCTGGTCACGCTGGCTCACAAGCGGCAGCCGCTCAACAAGGTGGTCGAATTGCGGCCAGGCTCGATTATCCAGTTCAACAAGTCCTGTGAAGAGATGCTGGAGCTCGAGGTCAACAACCAGGTGATCGCCGAAGGGGAATGCGTCAAGGCCGGCGATAAATTCGGCCTGCGGATCACCGCCATGAAGCCGCCCGAGGAGCGTTTCAAAACCGTTCGCAAGAGCGGTTGAGACGACCGGGGCCACGCGCTCACTCGCTGCGTCCCTCGCCCTTGACCCTGTATTGCCCAGTCTCTACAAACGGTACAGGCCACCAGGCACTACTGAGCCGAGGTGATCGCGGCCGAAGATGTTTGAGAGAAGATGCGCAAAGGGGGATAGGATGCTCGGCCTGGATTCGCCGGAACTGCACAAGTTGGTTCAACCGCTTCGCCGGCCGGACAACACCACGAATTGGGTCTATCTGGCGATCGACTACGCCTCGCTGATCGTAGTCTTGGGCGGCGCGATTGCGTTTTGCCAGATGCACCAGGAGTGGGGTTTTTCCTCGCTCTGGCTCTTGCCGGTGATCCTCACGGCGGTCTGTCTCGTCGGCGCGTTGCAACATCGCCTGGCCGGCCTGGGCCATGAAGGCGCGCACTACATTCTGTTTCGCAATCGAAAGCTGAACGAAGCGGCCTCCGATCTGCTCTGCATGTTTCCGCTGTTCTCGACAACGGAACAATATCGGCAGATTCACCTGGGGCATCACGAATACGTCAATGACTGGGAACGCGATCCCGAGCTGTTGAACCTCGGGCACACGCGGATGATGGACCGCTTCCCGATGACCAAGCGGGAATTCCTTTATCACTTCACGGTCGCGTTGCTGATCCCCAAGCGCCTGTTGCGTTATATGTGGGACAACATCTACGTGACCGCAGTCGGCAACGGCGTGCATCCGTACAATCTACCGGCCGGAGAAGGGCCGCCGTTGTTGTTCGGGCTGTTCCGCATCACCACGCTGCTCGGCATCGGTTACATTGCGGCGATGGTCGGTCTGATGGGCTATTTGAGCCACTTCGGCACGACGCTCAGCATGACGGCAACGCCGCTGGCGATGCTGGCCATGGCCGGCGCGTGCATCTGGGCCCTGCCGAGACAATGGTTTTTTAGTTCGCGGATTCGCCCGGTGTATTCCAACAAGATCACCAGCTTCCTGCGGTTGAGTTATCTCACCGCTTTGGAGACCGTGCTGGCGTGGTCATTTTTTCTCACCGGTTTCGAGTGGGGCGTCTATTTCTGGTTGTTCTGGATGTTGCCGTTGTTCACGGTGTTCCCTTATCTGATGTTGCTGCGCGACCTGTTTCAGCACGCCAACGCCGACGACGGTCGCCTGTCCAACAGCCGGGCGATTCTTTGCCACCGGCTGCTGCGGTGGGCGATGTTTATTTACGGCCAGGATCTCCACGTCACGCATCACCTGTTCCCATTCGTCCCGCACTTCCGCTTACAGGCCCTGCATCGGCTGCTGATGGAACGCTGCGACGAGTATTCCCGCGAAGTGGTCGAAACCCAGGGCCTGTTGCGCGGTAACCGGTCGCTCCCGACGCTGCTCGACGTCATTTCCCCGAAAGCCAACGCTGGGCACTAGTTTTCGGCCCTGAACTGCGATAACGGTACTCCACACGCCGTGTTGCGAAAACACTACAGCGGCGGCGTCCCTGCCTGCAAGCACGATTCGTAAGTCATTGCCCGGCATCGCATTAGCGCCGACACTGCCGCCGTCAATTCGCCCGGCATGGCGTTCGCAATCTGGTTACGTCGAGACACCACGCGTATTAGGGGCAAACGCTACATGTCACACGCAACCATTGCGCCGGCCGCCCGGCGCGACGTACTGACTCGTTGGGTCGAATCGGGACAGCCGTTGGTTCAGCCGGAGGGAAATGAATCTCCCGGCTATCGGGCGCTCAAGCGCGCACTCGATATCCTCGGCGCCGTGGCGGCGATCATGCTCTTCGGGCCGCTCATGCTGTTGGTGTTCGTCGCGCTTTCGATCACCACGAAGGGACATCCCATTTTTGTCCAGGAACGCATCGGTTATTGCGGCCGGCGATTCCGTATGTACAAATTCCGCTCCATGCGGATGGATGCGGCGAAGTTCCAGCACCTGGTGACGAACGAGCACACCGGGCCGATTTTCAAGAACCGTCGCGATCCCCGGATCACACGCATCGGACGCTTTATTCGCTCGTCGAGCATCGACGAGTTGCCGCAGCTATTCAACGTGTTGAAAGGGGACATGGCGCTTGTCGGGCCGCGCCCGCCGATTGCCAGCGAAGTCATCAACTACGCCCCGTGGCAGCGCCGCCGGCTGGCGATCCAGCCAGGACTCACGTGTCTCTGGCAAGTCAGCGGCCGCAGCGAGATCGGTTTCGAAGATTGGGTGCGGATGGACCTTTGGTATGCCCGCCATCAGAACTTGTGGACCGACTTGCAGTTGATCTGGAAAACGCCGCTGAGCGTATTGTCGCGCCGTGGGGCGTATTGATGCCGCAGCGCTGATCTTTGAAAGACTGTGGGAGGCGTCTCCGACGCCGATGGAGAAAGCACCTCGAACGGATCGACGGACAGAACCAGGAACAGCGTCGAAAAATCGGCGTCGGAGACGCCTCCCACAGGTTCGCATGCGCACCACGTTTGCCAGTGAACCACGCCGCACAGTAAAGTGAGTGACTGTGCGCTAGATTCCCTGGTTCCCGGCGAATAGCTTTCTGATGGACAATCCTTCCCCGGAGGTTCCGCCGGAATCGCCCCGGACGCCTGAGGCCGCGCCGCCCGCGGGCCCGAC
>JALHLM010000063.1 GCA_022844585.1 Pirellulales bacterium
TAAAGCTGGTGATTTGAAAGTTCTGTGGGTCAATGCCGGTGAGCACGTGCCGGATCACGCCGTCTTTGCCCGAGGTATCCATGCCCTGGAGCACGATCAACAGGGCACGCCGGTTCTCCGCGTACAAGCGATACGCCAGATCGTCCAACTTGGCAACATTCTCGGACATGGCGGCCGGGGCGCTGTCCTTGTCGTCGTCCCCTTTGTAGCCGGGGTCGAAATCGGCCAGTTTGAATTTGCTGCCAGGCTTGGGAGTGAGCGGTTGAGCCATGTCGACTATTCTCCAGTGCGGGTGCGATGCGCCGTCATTCTAGTTGCCGGAAGGCCGGTACACTAACCCGAAGCGTCGGAGAAAGTGGTAGTCGCGGGGCTTTCAGCGCCATGTCCGTCGGGTGTGCGACGCCGTTTCTCCCTCGCTGGCGCTTCGGGCTGGTGTGCGATTGAATGCTATAATTCCCGCGGGACTTGGCTCGTGAAACTCGGACGTTGGATCATTTGATGGCACGGCTTGGACTAGCCGCCGGACTCTTGCTTTTCGCCGCGACGGCCCGCGGAGCGGAGTCGGCACGGGTCGAAATGACGATCGGCGCCGAGACGCCACGCACGGCCGCGACGGCTCAGCAGTGGTACGAAGTGCTAACCGCGATCGGCGTCGACGGCCTTCAAATCCGCCAGCGCAATCCCGGCGAGGATCCCGAGGTCGTCGATCAGGGCACGAAGCGATCCCCCGTCTACCGCGTGTACGGCCTACTTACGGCGCGGAATGAGTTGATCGTGCCGGGGCATCGTTTCTCGATTCGCGATCGCGATGCCGTCGCCGACTGGCTGAAACAACTCCGCGAAGAAGGCGTCGACAAAGCAAGCGGCGCGGCCAACGGTCCTTTCGGACTGACCGCTGACCAACTCGCGAAGTTACGCGAAGACCTGGGCCGAACGATCGAAACGTCGACCGTTGATCTCTCCCTCGTAGACGCACTACCGATGTGGTCGGAAAAGCTGCGGCACGAAGTCGCGCTCGATCCTGCGGCGCAGCCGGCGCTCGCCGCGGCGGAGAAAAATCGCGAGGAGCTGCGCGGCCTCTCACTGGGTGTCGGCCTGACCTACCTGGTGCGCGCCGCCGGCCTCGTCGTCGTGCCGGCCGGCGAACGCGGCGGCGACGTGGTGCTCGTTGTACGGCCGACCGATCCTGCCCGAGAGTCGTGGCCGATCGGCTTTGAGCCGGGGGCGAAGCCGGAAAAGCTGGTGCCGGATATCTACGAATTCCTGACGGTGGAAATCGAGGACACCGCCGCGACGGACGTGCTGGCATCGCTCAGCGAACGGCTCGAGCTGCCGATGTTGTTCGATCAATATGCACTCGCGCGGCAGGGAATTGACTTACCGACGGTGATGATCAACTTGCCCGAAAAACGCATCACCTACAGCATGTTGCTGGGAAAAACGCTCTCGCAGGCGAACCTGAAGTACGAACTGCGCGTCGACGAGGCGGACCGTCCGTTCGCTTGGATCACTACCGCCCGGCCCGCGAGGTAGCACGGATGTTCACTGGAGATGAACTGACGGCCGCGCTCGAAACACTCGGCGTGACGCATGTCGTGTGGCTGCCTGACTCCGCCCTAGGCGTCTGGGAAGCTGCGTTGGAAGCCGCGCCGCACCTCACCTTGGTGCGCGTTTGCCGCGAAAGCGAGGCCTGGGCGATCGCCGCAGGATTGCACATCGGCGGGAAGTCACCGCTCGTGATGATTCAAAACACCGGTCTGTTCGATTCCGGCGACGCGCTACGGAACGTGCTGTTCGATCTGGGCATTCCGCTCTATGCGATGATTGGCTATCGCAGCTATTTGGTAGAGAACTCGCCGGACACCGCCAAAAAGTTCACCGAACCGGTGTTGAAGGCCTGGGGTATCGACTATCTGCTGATCGACCGGCCGGGGCGCGTTGAAGCGTTTTGCGATCACTATCGCGCCTGCCAGGCGGCGTCCCGCGCCGGGGTGACGCTGATCGCCGAAGGGAACATGTGATGGCCGCTGCATCCAACTCGAACCGGATTCCATTGCTGGCGGCGCTGGAAGTCGTCGCGCGCACGCGTCGCGATGAAGTGGTCGTTACCACGATGGGCTCCGCGCGCGAATGGCCAAAGCTGTCACAGCACCCGCTCGATTTTCACTACCTGCCGTCGGCGATGGGCCAATCGCCGATGATCGCGCTCGGCCTGGCGTTGGCGATGCCTGAGCGGCGTGTGATTGCTTTCACGGGGGACGGCTCCTTGCTGATGAACCTGGGCTGCCTGGTGACCATCGCCGCGGCCGCACCGAGGAATCTCGCCGTCATTGCTTTGAACAACGGCCGCTACGAAGTCACCGGCGGGCAAACCACGGCGGGAGCAGTATCTAAAGTTGAATTTTCCGCCATCGCGGCCGCTTCCGGCATCGCCCGAACGCACGCGTTCGACACGCTCGACGCCTGGCAACAGGGTTGGGAAGCAATTCGGGCCGTCGCGGGTGGCTCGGCGTTCATCGAACTGGATGTCGCCCCGGTCGGCCCTGACTATCACCTCGTTGTGCCCGGTCCGATGCGTTCCCGGCTAGCCGCCTTTCGGGCCGCGCTGAGCGGCGCCTGATTCGCGCCCCGACGCCGCTGATGAGAGCGATTCCGCACATTTTGTGTATACAATCGCTAAAGTCCGCAACGGCGACGCACGGACGTTCTTCCAGCACCGTCAAATTGCTTGACACTCCCCCGAAAGTGCCGGATGATGAAAGTCGCCGGTAACCTTCAGGTCGGCGCAATCGGCGATCTCCTCTAGGCGGAACCTCGTCATGCATCAGCGATTCGTCGCGCTCGTTTGCGCGTTGGCCGTTTCGTGCTTAGCGCACACGGCTCTCGCCCAACCTCATGGCGAGTATCAGGTCACGGCCTTCAATTTTCCGGGGAACTACAGCGACACCGTCACGTTTGACGGCATTCCGGAGTTTATTGGCACATCTCCGCTTGGAATGGTCATCAACGAACGAGCAACCAACCGTCCGGGCACTCCCGGCGGAATCGCGACGAACCTCGAACCGGCACTGGGTTTTGAGGAATCCGGTCTCGTCGTCGAATACATCTACGACACCGAAGACGGCCTTTCCTACAACGACCTCGTCTTCGATGGCTGGCAGATCTCCGTCTCCAACGTCGACTTTGGATTCGAGCCTTGGCGATTGGTGGAGAACACGTTCTTCGGCTATTGGCGGACGCCAGCCGGCCCCGTCACCATTCCGCAAGCCGCAATTGATCTCGGACTGACCGTGGGACCGCACCCAACGGACCCCGCGATTGGCCAGGTCGTGTTTTTCGGCAACGATCCAGAGGAGTTTCCCGAAGGTTTGATTTTCTTCGATCTCGCAGTCGACAGTAGCCTGTCGTCTGGCGCACTGGAGTTTGCGTTCAGCGCCTCGCCGCTGTCTGGACTGACGATTGGAGCAATGTATCAAAAGGTCAATACCGACGTCCCAGGCGATACGAACGGCGACGGCGAAGTGAATATCGCCGATCTCAACAACGTGCGCAATAACTTCGGCAGCCAAGGCAATCCGATTCTGGGAGATACGGCGCCGTTCAACGGCATCGTGGATATCGGTGATTTGAACAATGTGCGTAACAACTTCGGCGTCGGCCCGGGCGGCTCGCCCGTCCCCGAGGCGTCAACATCGGCGCTATTGCTCGTGGGCATGCTCGCTGGCGGTTTACTGTTCCGACGGAATCGTAGTTCGCGCTAGGATTTGAGGCGCGCTTTCCGGATTCACGGCGACTTCGCCGCCCGATCCGCGGGTTAGTCAACGAATCTCATCTAAGCCGGTTTTCTCATCTTTGGAGTCGCACCATGAAGTGGGCAGTCAAGTCGTTCGCCTTCCTCGCTGTTTGCCTCGCGCTGACGAATGCGTCGCGCGCGGCCACCGTGTCGTACACCATCAATCCCGATCTCAGCTTCCTGACCATGACCGGCGACGTGATCGGCACTGCGATCACGCCCCAGGCCGCGGGCGCTGACATCGCGTATTACCAAGGCACGATTACCGGCGACCTGACCGCCGGCGTCTTGACCTTTTCGGGCGGCAGCGTCATCGACGCCTTGCCAAACCCCGCCGGTCCGTTCCAGCTCAATACCCTGCCGGGGGAAGACAACTATGGCGTCTTGTCCGGCGCTATTCCGGTTGCGTTCCGGAACATCCTGATGGACATCACCACGGGCACGGTGCAACACGGCGTCGCGCCGGCCGGCATGGACCTGCCGGTGAACTTCACGATCAACTCGCCGTTGGCGTCCGGCGACGACGATGACACTACGCCAAACACCACGGCCCTGTTGGCCTCGTTGTCCACGGCCGGCAACGTCGAAACGCTGACGATTCCGATCTTGCGGAATTCCGGCGAAGGCGGCGCCCTGCATATCGTGCTCGACGGCCAGCTTGTCGCCTCGCGCGTCGTGCCGGAGCCGAGCAGCGTCGCGCTGTTGGGCCTGGGCAGCGTCGTTTCGCTGGGCCTGGCCTGGCGTCGCCGCCGCTCGGCTTAAACTCCGAGGTTGCAAATCCTGATCGCGTATGCCATCCTCAAAGCCGCCGGCGCAGCCTTGGCGCCGGCGGCCTTTTTCATTGCCCGCCCGCGGAGTTCTCGCCCCATGAGCTGCACGTTTCCTCGCCTGGTACGCGCCATCTGCGCAACGTTGATCGCGCTGTTCCTTGCCCCCGCATCCCTGCAGGCCGCGGAGCCAAGTACGCAAGACGGACCGCTCGACCGCTACCTGGCCAAGCCGGATGCGAGCTTTCGCTGGAAGGTGGTGCAATCCACGCCCGGCGACGGCGTGACGAGTCATGTTTTGGATGTTACGTCTCAGACCTGGCGGACGAGTGACGATGTCAATCGCACCGAGTGGCAGCATTGGGTCGTCGTCGTGGTACCGGACAAAGTCACCACGGATCACGCGCTGCTGTTGATCGGCGGCGGTCGAAACGGCGGCGATGCGCCCCGCGAAGGGGACGGCTTCCTGCGGGCGGTTGCGGCGGCCACCGGTAGCGTCACCGTAGAAGTAAAGCAGACGCCCAACCAGCCGCTCATTTTTCACAATGACGGCGTGAATCGTTCTGAGGACGACTTGATCGCCTATACCTGGGATCAGTTCCTCAAAACGGGCGACGAAACCTGGCCCGCGCGGTTGCCGATGGTCAAAGGCGTCGTCCGCGCGATGGACGCCGTGCAGGCCTTCTGCCTGAGCGATGCCGGCGGCAAGCATGACATTCAGCACTTCGTCGTGGCCGGCGGATCGAAACGCGGTTGGACCACCTGGCTGACCGGCGCCACCGACCAGCGCGTGAGCGCGATCATGCCGATCGTGATTGACGTCGTGAACGTCAAGGCGTCGATGGACCATCACTACGCCGCCTACGGCTTCTGGGCGCCGGCCGTGGGAGACTATGTCGCGCACAAGATCGTGGATCGCAAGGAAGTGCCCGAGTATGCGAAACTGCTCGCCATCGAAGATCCGTTCAGCTATCGCGATCGCCTCACGATGCCGAAGTACGTGATTAATGCCGCGGGGGACGAGTTCTTTCTGCCGGACTCGTCGCAGTTTTACTTTGACGAGTTGCAGGGCGAAAAGCACCTGCGCTATGTGCCGAACGCGAAACACTCGCTCGACGGTTCCGACGCGCGGGAAAGCATCGCCGCTTACTACAACTCGGTGTTCAAGGGTATCCCGCGGCCGGAGTTCACGTGGACTTTCGAAGACGACGGCGCGATTCGTGTGAAGACCGAGCAGAAGCCGAAACAAGTCAATGTTTGGCGCGCGACGAATCCGGCCGCCCGCGATTTCCGGCTCGACACGATCGGTCCGGCCTATGTCAGCGGCGAATTGACGTCGAACGGCGACGGCGAGTACGTCGCCCGCGTGCCAATCCCGAAGGCTGGCTGGACCGCCTATTTCGTGGAACTGGTGTACGATAGCGGGTTCATCCACCCGTTTAAGTTCACCACCTCGGTACGCGTGATGCCGGACACCTTGCCGCATCAGGATAAGCTGGACGCGATCAGCGTCAAGAAATAGCCGCTGGCGCATCCCATTGGAGCCGGAAGCGTCAGCGTCCGGAGCGCGATGCGCTAAGTCGTCGACAGCAGTGCGCTCCAGGCGCTGACGCTTCTGGCTCTACAAGGCGCCTTTACCAGGACGCTTGTCGCAACATCTACCGCGAGGGCGCAGTAATGACCAGTCGACGCCAATTTATGCAGGCCATGAGTCATACTGCCGCCGCGGCGATCACGGCTCAGACTGCGCGTGCCACCACCGCAAGCCCGAACGAACGACTCCGCGTCGGCGTGATCGGCCCGGGCGGGATGGGCAGCTCGCATTTGCGTCAGCTGGGCGAACAGAAAGACGTCGAGATCGCTTACGTCTGCGACGTCGACGCGGAACGCCTGGCCGCGGCGGCGCGGACGGCCGAGGAGATGATGGGGCGCAAGCCGGAGGCGGTCACCGACCTGCGGCGCGTGCTAGACGATAAGACGGTCGAAGCGGTTTGGATCGCCACACCGGACCACTGGCATGCGCCGGCGACGATTCTGGCGCTCGATGCCGGTAAGCACGCGTACGTCGAAAAACCCTGCTGCCACAACGTCCGCGAGGGGCGGTTGATGATTGAAGCGGCGCGGCGGAACAACCGCGTCGTCCAGGTCGGCACGCAAAGCCGCAGTGCGCCGCATGTGCGGCGCGCGATGGAGCAGCTGCGCTCCGGGGCGATTGGCGAGGTGCTCGTCGCCAAGGCCTGGAACAGTCAATTGCGCGGCAACATCGGGCGTGCCGAACCTTCTGAGCCACCAGAGGGCTTGGATTTCGACCTGTGGCTCGGTCCGGCGCCGCAGACGCCGTATCGAAAGACGTTGTTGCACAGCATCTGGCGGTGGTGGTACGACTTCGGCGTCGGCGATATCGGCAACGATGGCGTTCACGATATCGATCTCGCCTGGTGGGGACTCGGCGTCGAGACCCATCCCTCGCGCGTCGTGGCGCTCGGCGGCAAATACTTCTTCGACGACGACCAGCAATTTCCGGACACACAGCAGGTCGTCTACGAATATCCCACGGCCCACGACGGGCGGCCGAAGCAACTGGTCTTCGAGCAACGTATCTGGTCTCCGTACAAACTCCACGGCTACGAAAACGGCGCGGCGTTCTTCGGCACGAACGGCTACCTGATCCTGGGACATAGCCACGGTTATCAACTCTACGGCCAGCGTGACAAGCTCGTCGAATCGGTCGATGGGTCGCCGAACCTGCTGGATCACCACCGCAACTTCATCGACTGCGTGCGGAATGGCGGCCGGCCGAACGCGGACATCGAAATCGGCCATCGCTCGGCGACGCTATGCCATCTCGCAAACATTGCGACGCGACTCGGCAGGGCGTTGACCTTCGATCCCGACCAAGAGCAAATCGTCGACGACGAAGCCGCGAACGCGATGCTTCACCGGCAATATCGCGAAGGGCATTGGGCCGTACCCAAGGGCGTGTGACAAGCGATCAACCGCCGAGCGCAGCGCGTAGCGATTCCAGTTCGCGCTGTTGCATGTCGCATTGCGAGCGAACCGTCGCCACTTCGTCACGCAACGCCGCTACCTGCTGCTTCAATTCATTCACGTCGCGGCGAAGATCGACTAGGCCCTCCGGCACTGGCGATGCCTGAGCAACAGGCGCGTATTGCGGAGCCGGCGCTGCGGCGATCGGCGGCGCGGTCCTCACGGGAGCCGGCGCGTGTTCTGCCGGCTCGGCGAAATCGTCGCCGTGGACGCGTTGAAAGTCGCTTTTCAGCCGTTCGAGCTCGCGCGGCGGATAAAGCGCATGGGTCACGACATACCCGCGTCCCTCGGGCGACAGCGCGATCACCAGCCCCTTGGCCTTAAGCGCATTGAGCACCGCGCGGAGCGACGGCAAGTCGGCGATCGGTTCCATTCGCGACACGCGGCCGCGTAACTCGCCTTCTGTCTGCGCGCCGCGCAGCAACAACTCGGTCATCACCGCCACTTCGACTTTGTCGACGCCAAGCCAGTCGTACATGTAGTGCCGGTAACGCGGCACGCGTCCGCCCCCTTGGACTTCGGCGACCAACCCGACGCCCCGCAGCCGATCGAGCGACTCCTGCACGGCGTCCTCATCGACTTCCATCACCGGGTCGCGGTTGTTCTTCTGATTGCACCCGGCGCGCAAGGCGTTGATCGACATCGGATAGGCGTCCGGCGTCGTCTTAGCCTTCTCCACCAACACGGCGGCGACACGCCGATCCAAGGGAGGCAACGGCTGCCAACGCGGCGCGGGACGATTTTCAGCGGAAGACATGGGGGAGTTTGAAGTTTTCAGTGTTCAGTTTTCAGTGGGAGTCGCCAGGCGACTTCAATCGCTGCGCCTTGGAGCCCAACGATCAATCATCATGCTTCAACTGTTCCTTCAAAAACTCCTTCGACGCTTTCAGCGTGCGTTGCATTTCCTCGGGCGCGAAACCGTGGCCGGCGCCGAGGATGAATTCCACGCGGCCGGGCACTTTGGCTTCGGTGAGTTTGTTGGCGAGGATCACACCTTGATCGTGCGGCACGAGTGGGTCCTTCGTCCCCATGAAGGTCAGGCTCGGGGCGTCGCCTTCATTCACATACGTGACCGGCGACGCCTTCACCGCGGCGTCATGCTTTTCTTCGCGCTTGCCGCCCAGAAAGTTCGTGAGAATGTTTTGCGAAATCTCCGGCAGCGTGCCGAGCAGGTCCGACGGGCCGACGTAGTTCACCACGGCTTGCACCTTGCTCGATTGATCGGCCCAGCCGCCGTCTCCTTCAAGCCCGTCGCCGGAGTCCATCACGCCGAGCATCAGCGCCAAATGCCCGCCGGCGGAACCGCCGATCGCGCCGATCCGTTCTGGATCGAGGCCCAATTCCTCGGCGTGGGCCCGCATCCAGCGGACGGCGCATTTGCAGTCTTCAATTTGCGCCGGGAAAACATGTTTCGGGGCGAGGCGATAGTTCACGTTCGCCACGACGTAGCCCTCGGCGGCGAAGTCCTTCGCCAGGCCTGCGAAGTCGTTTTTGCTACCGCCGGCCCAGCCGCCGCCGTGGATGAAGATCAAACCGGGCCGCGGCTGATCGCCCTTGGGCGGCATGGATACGTCGAGCAACAGTTTTTCTTCCCCGGCCTTCCCGTACTCGACATCGGTTTTCACTTCGACGGCCAACGGCTCCGCGCCGCGCAAGAGCGCGCACGGCAGGGACGCCAAAACCACGATCGCCACGGTGCGCGCAAAACGAAAATGAGACATGATGGCCTACTCCAACTGGGGACGCGATGAACTGGTGAGCGTAACGGGGCTGCGTGGCGCTTGCAACTGGCGGGCGATGGTGCGCCGACCCAGGGCAGGCCGGCGGGAGTCGGCGCGGGCAATGTGGTTGTGGAGGGCCTGCCCTGGGCTTAAGTGGGTTATCTTTGTGCGGGTTGGTCGGTAGCATGGCGCGACACGCTTGTTTCGATGACGAAGTCCCGGTGCAAAACGATGTTCATCTTCGACGCCCATCTCGATCTTGGCATGAACGCCTTGGAGTGGAACCGGGACCTGGCCCAGCCGATCGAGGCGATCCGCGCGGCCGAAGACGAACTGACCGACAAGGTCGATCGGGGCATGGGCACCGTGGCGCTCCCCGAGATGCGGCGCGGGCGCGTCGGGCTCTGCGTGGCGACGATGCTCGCGCGTTACACCCGGCCGGGTGAGCAATTGCCGGGCTGGCCGAAGAACCTGGTGGCCGGCTGGCGGAGCCCGGAAATCGCCTGGTCGGTCACGCAAGGGCAGCTCTCCTGGTATCGCGCGATGGAAGCGGCCGGAGAGATGAAACAAATCGTCGACCTGCCGGGCCTAGACCAACATCTGTCGCGTTGGCACGCAGACGATGCGAACGCGGCCCCGCCAGCCGACGCCCCGATTGGTTACATCTTGAGCCTGGAAGGCGCCGACTCGATCCGCAGCCTGGATCATTTGGAAGCGGCGTATGCACAGGGCCTGCGGGCGATCGGACCCGCGCATTATGGCCCGGGTCGCTACGCGCAAGGCACGAACGCGACCGGCGGGCTCACGCCGGAAGGTCGCGAACTGCTGCGCGCGATGGACGAGTTGGGCATCATTCTCGACGCCACGCATCTTTGCGATGACAGTTTTTGGGAAGCCCTGGATTTATTCCAAGGGCCCGTTTGGGCCAGCCACAACAACTGCCGAGCGCTCGTGCCGGGCGTACGACAGTTCGGCGACGAACAACTACGTGCGTTGATCGAACGCGGCGCGGTGATTGGTGCCGTACTCGACGCTTGGATGTTGATCCCTGACTGGGTGCGCGGCCAATCGACGCCGGACGAATCAGGTGTGAGTTTGGCGCACGCGGTCGACCACATCGATCATATCTGCCAACTGGCCGGCAACGCCAATCACTGCGGCATTGGCTCCGACCTCGACGGCGGCTTCGGCCGCGAACAATCCCCGCGCGATCTCGACACGATCGCGGATCTCGCCAAGTTCACCAAGCTGCTGGAACAACGCGGGTATTCGACGGCGGATGTTGAAAGGATCATGCACGGCAACTGGATTGCCTTGCTTCGCCGCGCCTGGAGCTAAACTCGGCAAATAGTTAACCGAGCATCCGCTGTCGAAAATCGGCGATCGTCGTGGCGATCCCTTCTTCCAAGCCGACTTGAGGGCGCCAGTTGAGATGCACTGCGGCCCGCGCGATATCCGGGCGACGTTGTTTGGGATCGTCTTGCGGCAGCGGACGATGTTCGATCGCCAGGCCAGGTTGGATACGGTCACGCACCACGTCCGCGAGCTGCAGCATTGTGAACTCGACCGGATTGCCCAAGTTGTGCGGCTCGTGGCAGTCCTCCCCATCGTAGTTCATTAGCTTGACTAGCCCGTCAATTAAGTCGTCCACGTAGCAAAAGGAGCGCGTCTGGCTGCCGTCGCCGTAGATCGTGAGCGGTTCTCCCAGCAGCGCCTGGCGAATGAAATTGCTCACCACGCGGCCGTCGTCGAAGGCCATGCGGGGGCCGTAAGTGTTGAAGATTCGCGCGATCCGCGTGTCGACGCGATTGCTGCGGTGATAGTCCATGAACAACGCTTCGGCGCAGCGCTTGCCTTCGTCGTAGCAAGCGCGGATGCCGATCGGATTCACCCGGCCCCAGTACGATTCGTGTTGCGGATGCATCTCGGGGTCGCCGTAAACCTCGCTAGTGCTGGCCTGCAGAATTCGCGCGCCGACTCGTTTGGCCAGACCGAGCATGTTGATCGCGCCGGCCACGGAGGTCTTGATCGTCTTGATGGGGTTGTGCTGATAGTGAATGGGCGAAGCGGGACACGCCAGATTGAACACCCACTCGACTTCGAGCAAGATCGGTTCCACGACGTCGTGACGAATCAGCTCGAAGCGCGGATTCCCCAGCAGGTGAACGACATTCTCTTTGAAGCCGGTGAAGAAGTTGTCGAGGCACAGCACCTCGTGGCCGTCGGCGATCAAGCGGTCGCAGAGATGCGAGCCCAAGAAGCCGGCGCCGCCGGTTACCAACACACGTCGCGGAGCATGGGGCATAGGGCTGCGAGATCCTCTACTTGACGGTGTGAACCATCGGCCGGCCGGCGCGCTTCGCGGCATACATCGCGCGATCCGCCGCTTCGATCATGGCCTCGGCGTTGTCGATCGTACCATCTCCCAGCACAAATCCGATGCTCGCGCCGACGTGCAAAAAATGCCCGTCGACCTCGAACGGCTCCATCGCCCGCGACCAAAGCCGCTCGGCAATGCGACGGGCCTCGCCGGCGTCGTCAATGGAATCGACGAGCACCGTAAACTCATCGCCCCCCCGGCGTGAGAGCACGTCGCCCGGTCGTACTCCGGCCGCTAGTCGCCGAGCCACGGCAGCCAGCACACGGTCCCCCACGGCATGTCCAAATTGATCGTTGACAGGCTTGAACGCATCGAGATCGATGAACAGCAACGCAAAATGCGGGCGGCCGTCGCGCCGGACGCGCTCGATGGCCAGCCGGAGCCGCCGGTCGAACTCATGGCGGTTCGTGAGTCCGGTCAACGGATCGAGTTCACAGCCAGGAGCGGGCGTGGAAGCATCCAATGCCGTCGGAAACGCAATCAATATCGCTTCATCACCAGGCCTTCCATGGCGATGGACTGTCACGGTTACTTCGACCATTTCTCGATCGGACGAACGAAACCGCACATTAATCGTGCGCGGCAGCCCGGCCGGTTCCGCCGGGAGCCGTTGCAACTCGAGCCAAGATTCGCTCGCCAGGAATTCGTCGATTGATTGGCGGGACGCACGAAGCGAGTCCGTTGACAACAATTCCCGCAGGCGGACGTTCATTGCCAACACACGCCCATCCGCAGCGCGAACGATCAACAGCGGGGACGGACTGAACTCGAACGCAGTGCGTAGACAGTCGACCACCGACGCGACGCGCAATCCGTCCGTCAAACTCGCCGGGAGAAACTCTTCCGGTGAGATCGCGGCTTCTGGATGTGCGTCCGGTAGGGGCGTCGTCATGGAGTCGCGGATAGCAGGTGCGCTAAGAATTTGATGTTGGTTTGGCTGACAGAATTCTACCGCACTCCGCCGGTTTGGGGGAGAAACCGATCGGGGGTGCGGCCGATCGGATCAGCAGGTGTGCGGTCCGGCGTCAGCAAGCTTGTTACGACCTTGTCGATCCGATTCACCCGAACGATTGTGCGCCCTAGATGGCGCGCATATCGATTCGTGCCTGCCGTGAAATCGAGATTTACGGTCTGGGCAATCGGGAGTGCCGCGCGCAACGGAAAGTACCGGGATGGTCGAATCTTGACCGAATGCAGTTTTAGCCCTGGATTTCAACTGACTGTCTGAGTTGAGCCTCGTCGCCCAGCTCGGACAAACCCCGATTGTTCCGAAAGTATGCTATGCGAACCTACGGCCTGTGCTTGATCGTGGCGTGCCTGACGGCGCAACCTGTGGTGGCCAATCTCTATCCGCTGGAAGGCCCCGAGAGTCAATCCGCCGTCGCGGACGAACAAGCCGCGGAACCGGCGCCGGACATTGATTCGGAAGCCATCTCGTCGGCATACGCCGCCGAGGGGAGCAGCTGCGGATCGTGCGACTCCTGCGGCGGCTGCGGTGATTGCTGTTCGCCGCTGCTGTCTTACACCGGTTGCTGCCCGCCGGGCTGCTGGGACGGCTGTGGCTGTGCGAACGAAAAACTGCTGGGCCTGATTTCGCACACAGACTACTGTTTCAACGACTTCATCAGCCCGATCAGCAACCCGCTGTTCTTCGAAGATCCGCGGCAGTTGTCAGAAGCCCGGCTGATCTATGCTCATCACATTATTCCGGATAGCGCCCCCGTGCTGCGCGGCGGCGACGTCAACTACTACGCCATGCAACTCCGAGCGCGGTTGACCGACCGGTTGTCGCTCATCGCCAACAAGGACGGCTATATCGAACTCGATACGCCGGGCACCGGCCAGGTCGAGGGGTGGGCCGACGTGGCCGCGGGTTTGAAGTACACGGTGTTCCGCAACCCGGAACGCAAGTTCTTGCTGTCGACCGGAATGGTGTACGAGATCGACATGGGCCGCCACGAAGTCTTTCAAGGGCGCGGCGACGGGGAGTTCCATTTCTTCCTGACGGGAGGCAAGCAATTCGGCTGCCGCACGCACTGGATTTCCGGCGCCGGCTTTCGCATCCCGACGAACCACACCGATCGGAGCCAAATGGCGTACTGGTCGAATCACTTCGACTACCAGTTCACCAACATGCTGTACGGCCTGGTGGAATTCAATTGGTTCCATTGGCTCCGCAGCGGTAACGGCGACCTCGGTACCGACGGCTTTGAAGGCCTGGATCTGATGAACCTCGGCAGCACCGGCGTGGCGGGCAACGATATCGTCTCCTGCTGCGTCGGCAGCAAGCTCAAGCCCTACCGCAACGTCGAAATCGGCGCCGGTTGGGAATTCCCGCTGACGGAACGCGACGACATCCTCGAAGACCGGTTCTACGCCGACTTCATTTTGCGGTACTAGCGCTCCTCCATTGCCAAACATTTGGGTCCACGAGACTCGAGGGCGGCTGGGGTCGAATGTACTCAATCGACCCCTGGCCGAACACGCTAGGGGCGAGCGAGTACGCTTTTCCCCAGCCACTCGCCGGACGAAATGACCGGCAAGTAAGTTGGCAATTGGCCAACGCCATCCCAAGTCGCCGTTGCCGAGCGACTTCGACGCAACACTTGAGGGCTCAGCGCCGAGCCCACTTGGGCGACTCTTGGCCGGTCGGGCTACCTAACACGGACTGACCTTCTTCCATCCGGGCGGGTTTGCTACCATCCGCCCCCCTAGGTGGTAAGTCCGGCTGTGGATGCCCGCCCCGCAATGGAGTGTGGAATGAAGGTTCTGGCGCTGACTGAAGGAGCCGACCACGTCTGCTGCCGGTATCGCATCGAAGCGTTTGCCGGCGCGTTGGCCGACCACGGGGCGCTGCTAACCACGCTGCCGCTCGCCACGACGACTTGGGGACGCCTGCAACAATTCCGCCAGGCCAGCCGTGCCGATATCGTTATCCTGCAGCGCAAGCTGTTGCCGATCTGGCAGTTGCAACTGCTGCGGCGCAGCGCTCAGCGACTGATTTACGATTTCGATGACGCCCTGTTTCATCGCGATAGCTATAGTCGCAAGCCGGCCGAAAGTTGGACGCGGTTGTCGCGCTTCTGGGCGACCGTCTATGCCGCCGACCTTGTCGTGGCTGGCAATGAATATCTGGCGCATCGGGCGCGCACTTACATCGAAACAAGTCGCGTGGCGGTCTTGCCAACCTGCGTGACGCCCAGTCAATATCCCGTTGCCCGGCATGAACGCCAGGGCGATGGAATCGAACTGGTCTGGATCGGCCAGCACAGCACGCTGCCATCGCTGTCGCAAGCCGAGTCCTGCCTCGCGGCCGCGGCGGACGCGATCCCAGGTTTGGGATTGCGCGTGATCTGCGATCGCTTCCCCAAACTGACTGGCTTGCCGATTCGCGCGGTGCAATGGTCGCGAGGTTCGGAGGCCGCGAATATCGCCGCGGCGGATATTGGTATTAACTGGCTCCCGGACGATCCCTGGAGCCAAGGCAAATGCGGCCTGAAGGTGTTGCAATACATGTCGGCGGGATTGCCGGTCGTGGGGAACCCCGTCGGGATGAACCGCGAAATGATCATCCCGGGCGAGACCGGCTTTCTGGCCAGCACGCCGGAGGAATGGAGCGAAGCAGTCCGGCAGCTGGCCTATTGCGCGGCCTTGCGTCGTCGCATGGGGGCCGCGGCGCGAGCGATGGTCAACGAGAAGTACAGCGTCGAGCGCTGGTCTGGAGAGTTCGCCGCGCTCATTCTTGGACACAACGCGGAACGCCAGGGCGCGAATTCACTCACGCCGTCCGACCAGTACCGTAAGCAGGTCACCTATGCGGAGGCGGCGGCATGAAACGACGCGCTGCATACTTACGCAAGTTGTACCTTGCCACCGCGATGATCTTCTTCGCGGCGACGGCCGGCGGTTGCGCGAACTATCCGTGGTCATTTTCGCGCACGCTTACGATGGACAACGAGATATCGCGCGAACAGCTCGTCGTGCATAGCGATTTCGACAACGCCGAACAGCGGCGCTTGTTCGATCAACTTGCCGGCATGCGGCCGGAAATCCTCGGGACGTTGGCGCTCCCTGCGTCGAGCGATCCGGTCCACGTTTACCTCTTCGGCGACGAAGCCCGCTACAGCAAGTACACGACCGCCAAGTATCCGGACATGCCGGAGCGCCGGGCGTTTTTCGTGTCGGAAGAGGATGGCCTCAAGGTCTTCGCCTATTCCGGCGAGTACGTCGTCGAGGATCTGCGCCACGAAGTCACGCACGGATACCTGCATTCGATTGCCCCGAAGATTCCGCTCTGGCTCGATGAAGGCCTGGCCGAATACTTCGAGACCGCCGATCACCGCAACCCGCCGCACATCGAGCAGTTGACTTCGCGGTTGATGCAGGGGGGCTGGCGCCCGAACCTGGCGCGGCTAGAAAGCCTCACGGCGGTCGGCGACATGGAACAGATCGACTACGCCGAAAGCTGGGCCTGGGTCCATTTCCTGCTCAATACGAGCGAAGCGCGCGTGAATCTCTTGCAAGCGCACCTCCGCGCGATCCGCGCCGACGGCAGCGACCGGCCGCTCGCCGAGCAACTCAAGCAACTCGGCCCCCGCCCGGAAGAAGAGCTGATGGCCTATCTGATGACCATGGCGCCGCGGCCGTAGTTGCAAAGTTCTGTCCGACTACAGCAGCTTCAAGTC
>JALHLM010000064.1:0-5287 GCA_022844585.1 Pirellulales bacterium
GATGAGTGATGAGTGATGAGTTTGGCGTACGCGTCGGCTACGCCCGCATCCGATCGAGCACATTCTTCGTGATCTGCTGCAAGCGCGGATCCGGGCCCTGCGGCTCGGTATAGACCTTCGGACGCACATAACCCGGCGGGACGCTAAGGCCGTCGGCCCACCAGCAGGTCGCGGCGTTGAAAACAAAATTGTTCTTCGGACCGGGATAAACCGTCGCGGTGTAGACGCCATCGTTCGGCGTGCCGGGGGCCGATTGCGTGGATCCGGTGGCGACGATCTCAATGCCCGGAATCGGCGCGGGATCGCCGTGCCATTCCCAGCCGATGACGCCCGGCACGCGATCGCCAAGCTTCATGCCGGTGCCGGCGTACAGCCAATGTTCCGGCAAGTTGCAAATCCAATCCGCGCCGCCGGTGACGGGACCGGTGCTGTGCGCGCCGATCAACTCGTTCGCGTACGGACGCTCATGGGCCAGCGACTTCATCGCCACGAAATCGCGCATGCCTCCCGGTGGTCCGTACACGCCGACGCGTTCAAACGCGCGGACCATCGGGTCAAACTCAATCCGCCCGCAGACGGCGTTGCCGGAGAGAAACGCGACGTTCACGCCCGAGTCGATCGCGCGCTTCACATGCTGGAACATCTCAATGCTCCAGTATTCGTCGTGCCCAATGGAGATGAGCCCCTTCGCGCGCAGCAATTGCAAGGGGTCTTGGTGCGTGTCGATGTTCGACGCGTAGGTCACGTCGTAGCCGAGCGATTCCATCCAAAACGCGAGCGGGAACTCCCACAGGAAGAATTCGCCTGAACCGATCGAGAGCGGGGCGTCGAGAATCTGGCAGTATTTTCCGTACGGCCGATTGAAACTGATCTGCACGCCGCCGCCCCAGTACCATTCGTTCTGGCCGTCGTCATACAGCGAAAACTGCGACGGCCAACGGTTGTACGCCTGCCAGGTGTTGTCGCTGACCTGGAACAGATAATCGGCCTGGCGATCGTCGCGCACGACGAAGATCACATAACTCTGCCAGCCGTCCTTCTTTGCCGTCAACTTGCCGACATACACGCCGCTGGTCCAATCGTCGGGAATGCGCAACTCATGGCACGGTTCCCATTGGCAATCGCGCAAGCGCTTCGGACCGACGTCCGGATCCGGCTGCGTGCGCCCGGGAAACGGTCCCAACTCCGCCATCAAGCGCCCGCCGTCGCCGCCATAGTAGCCGAGGCGATAGATGGAGAGCGTGAACTCGGAGACCGGATTTGTGCTGACGTGAAACGTGATCGTCTCGCCCGGCCGCACGCTGGTCTTCGAGCAATAGCCCTCGATCCAAGGACAACGGTACTTGGTGGCCGGATCGACGCCGGTCTTCGAGAGCATCCAATCGCGCGTGCCGGCGCGGGCGTTCTCGGCGACGATCGCATTGGACGGCCCGGCGACGGTGGAATCCGCGCCTTGTGTCAAAGCAGGAGGCGCGAGCATCGCCGCGCCAATCCCGGCCATTTGCTTTAACACCGTGCGGCGTGGCGTAACGGGCTCACTCATAGCGCATTCTCCGATGACAGGCGTGCGTGCGATGCCCCCATTGTCTCCCTTCGCTCCGCGAAAGGAACCCGCCTTTCGCGGAGCGAAAGGAGACTATGTTCCTTCAACTTCAGCCCACATCTCCGCCAATTCGCGAACGTAGCCGCCGGACAGGATGGGAAATCGGCACCAGGTCTTGGGATCGAGATTCTCGTCGTCCAAATGAAACGACGGCGCGTAACGTTCGCGCTTCCATTGATTCCGGCACCAGAGGCGGAAGAAGCGTTCCACCCAGGTAGCTAATTGGCGCGCTTCGTATTGCGGGAACGCGACGCGCATCAATTGAAAGGTCTCCAACGGCGTGCGCTTATCTCGAATCGCCGCGCGCTCCACCGCGTCGAGCAGCTCGTACGGCATCAGGTCGGCTTCGTCCGTCTGATGCGAGCTCGGCGGGCGTAGCTCAGCCGTCGGCGGTTGTACGTTGACCGCGCTCAACGCCTTGATCGGGCCAAGTCCCTCGGGACCAGTCTGTTCCAGCCACACGAGCCAGCGCCGTAGATACGCCTTATCGATGCCGGCGATCGGACAGAGTCCGCCCGAGGTGTCGCCGTCCATCGTCGCGTAGCCGACAGCGGCCTCGGAACGATTGCTCGTCGACAACAGCAACGCATTGCCCAGATTCGCCAACAGCCAGACGCTCGGCGAGCGAACGCGGGCTTGAATGTTCTGCAGCGCCAGATCGTCGCGTGTCCAATCCAACGGGCGCCCGATCGCCTCGCTGACAATGCCCTGGTATTGCTGCACCAGTGCATCGACGTCGAGTTCCAGGAACTCCGCGCCGAGCGCCGTAGCCACGCTCCGCGCGGCCTCGCGCGTGGTCGACGTGCTGTTGCGCGTCGATTGATACACGCAGGTCAACAGCCGTTGAATGATCGCCTCGTCCGCGGCGGCGCCATTCAACTCAGGGCAATAGGCCAGCTTCGCCAGCCAGGCGTCGCGACCCAGTTCTTGTGTTCCGCGCCGGACCATCATTGCGCACAGGCAGCTTACGGCCGACGAATCCGCGCCCCCGCTGAGCGAGACCACGAATCCCCGTGATCGGCTTTTGCGCAGATAGTCGAACAGGGCCAACGTGACGGCGCGTGTGAATTCCTCTTCCTTGACATGTGGGCCGCTTTCCCAGGCTTCGCGCGTGATCGTGGCACGCTCCGGCGCGATCGTTGGAAAGCGGAACGGCACGCTGACGCAGTCCTCGCCCGGCGTCAGATCCGGTTGAAAACTGCCGGTGCGCGATTGGGCCATCCGCGTGCCGTCGATGTCGATCACGGCGCAGGTGACTTGTTGATCGCCGTAGGAGAATCTCGGTCCCGCGGCGACGAGTTGCCCGCCAGAGGCGATCAGCGCGCCTCCGTCGTAAATCGCCCGGCCCGCCTCGTTGCCCAGCAGGTTCGCATACACATAGCTGACGCCGAACGCGCGCGAGCCTTCCAATACGAAGCGCATCCGCACGTCGATCTTGCCGAACGCAAAATGGCTGGCACTCGGATTCAAAATCACGTCGACGCCGCGGCGGGCCAATTCCGCGCCGGGCCGGTTCGCCACCCAGGCGTCTTCGCAGATCTCGAAGCCGAATTTGACGCCGCCGACGTCGAAATAAATATCGCCAAGCGGATAGCTCGCGCCGTCGACCACCAATTCCGTGCGCCGGTCGGCCGGCCAGGGCTTGAACCAGCGCGGCTCGTAGTGAATGCCGTCGCCAGCGAGAAACCGCTTGGCCACAAACCCAGCGATCCGACCATCCACGGCCAGACAAGCGGCGTTGAACAAGGCGTTGTTGTGAAACAGCGGCAAGCCCAGCGAGACGATCATGCCGGTCGTGCTCGGCAATAGCTCGTGCAGCACCTGCCAGGCGACGCGCTGCACGCCCGGGGAAAGAAACGCGTCTTCGCAGCCGTAACCGGAAATGCACATCTCCGGCAAGCAGAGCATGCTCGCGCCGGCGCAGCGCGCCGCGGCAATCGCCTGTTCAATCCGCGCGCGGTTGCCGTCCCAGTCCAAGGGCGTCTGATTCAGCACGCCAGCGGCGATTTTCAGCAGCTTCATTCGCCCGGCCTGCCTGGCCCACGGAACATCATTCGAAAAGTTAAGAACGCTAGACAAGTATAGCGTGCTAGTCCTGGCGTCGCTCAATCCACTTCCAGAAATAGACCGTATCGCAGTAGCTGCGGTCCGGGTTTTGGGCGAAGTTCGGAATCACGCCTGCGCGCGTCCAGCCGAGCCGCTCGTAGAGGCGCTCGGCGTGGTCGCCGACCTTGGTGTCGAGCGTCAGCAGCGATAACCCTGCGTCCCGCGCGGCGGTTTCCACGGCCAGCATCAACGCCGCGCCGACGCCTTGTTTGCGCGCCCGGCGATGTACCAGCAGCTTGGCCACGTCGGCGCGATGCGGCTGGTTGGGCGCCCAGGCAGGATGAAGTTGCACGCTCCCGGTGATTCCAAGCTCGTCCCGCGCGACAAGAATCGCGCGGCGCGGATCGGCTTCCACCTGCGCGATCCACTTTTCCCAATAGTGGGCGGCGTCGGCCCGTGAGAAGGGTTCGACAAAACTGATCGAGGCGCCGCTATCAACGGCGTCCCAAAGCAGCTCGGCGAGCGCCGCTAGATCGGCGTCATTTACCGGAAATCGCAGCCGTTCGATCATCGGACCGTCGCCCCCGTGCCGTCGGTCATCGCACAACTGCGTGATTTATCGCAGGAACCGCCCTGCTGTCCAGCGGGCAGGGACCCTACATTCGCCTGCCGCGGACGACTAGACTGGATGGCTCGCCATGAACTTGTCCCCGAGCCGGTCCGATGCCTGCCACGGCCGAATCTTCGCCTCCGAAATCCGCGACACCGGCAGCCAAGCCGCGCGATTGGTCGGCGCGGCTGTGCGAGGGAATGACGTTCGGCGCCTGGCGCGCATTGCTGAAGCGCAATCACTACGCCGTTGATCCGCCGTTCCGCCGCTCGGGCCACTGGATGAATTTCATTTCGCTGGTGAACTCGGTCTATCGCGTCGGGCAAATCGCGGAGCGAGGCTTGTTTTTGCGAAAAGCAAAGGTTACGCACCCGCCGATTTTCATCCTCGGCCATTGGCGTTCCGGGACGACGCTTCTGCACGAGTTGCTGGTGCTCGACGAGCGACACACTTCGCCGAACTCGTACCAGTGCTTCGTGCCACACCACTTCATTGTCACCAGTTGGTTCGCCTACCGGTTTCTCAAGTTCCTGATCCCAGCCAAGCGTCCCATGGACAACATGGTGATGGGCTGGCATCGCCCGCAGGAGGACGAGTTCGCCCTAGCGAATCTCGGCGTGCCGTCGACCTACCGCGACATCACCTTTCCGAACGGTCGGCCGCATGATCCGGAATACCTGACGCTGGAGGGCGTGCCGAGCGAAGACCTGGAGCGCTGGAAAAAAGCGTTGTGGACGTTCCTCCGCAACGTGAACTATCAGGACCCGCACCGCATCGTGTTGAAGAGTCCTCCCCATACGGGCCGCATACGCGTACTGCGGGAGATGTTTCCGGACGCGCGTTTCGTCCACATCACGCGCGATCCACTCGTGGTGTTTCCCTCGACCGTCAATCTATGGACGCAGCTTTACAAGAAACACGGGCTGCAGACGCCAAGGTTGGAAGGGCTCGACGAGTACGTGTTCGACAACTTCGAACGGATGTACCGCAGCTTCGAGCGCGATCGTGCCGCCGTGCCGGCAAATCGT
>JALHLM010000064.1:5297-16367 GCA_022844585.1 Pirellulales bacterium
AACCGAAGCTCGCGGAGTTTTGGTCCGGCCAGGCCGACTACCGCACCAATCGCTTCGAACTCGATGAAGCCACGAAAGCCAAAGTCCAACGCCGCTGGGGACCGTGGATGCAGAAATACGGGTACGAAGCCTAGCGCATTCCGAATTTCGCACTCTCTCTTCGGTAGCCGAGGTCTATGACCTCGGCCCGTTGGACTCAGCGATCAAGAACTACGAAAGGCACGACCAGCTTACGGTGTGAAATGAATCGGTGACGCAAGAATCGAGCAACCTTCCGAACTGCTCGTTCGTGTTTTTCGTGCCTTTCGTGGTTCCAAGTCTTCCAAGTGGTCCACGAATTCTCCGTCGCCGCATCCGGAGTCCGAGGTCACGGACCTCGGCTACAGTTTGGTTTTCGCCTCTTTGCTGTGCGTGTATCCGTGCTCCTGGAACCATGCCCAGGCGTCGCGGATGGTTTCTTCCGCGGGACGGATCGTGTAGCCCAGCGTTTGTTCCGCTTTGGCGCTGCTGTAGTAGCGTTCTTGCCAGGCGTGGCGTGCGGCGGCGCTGTTGAAGGCCGGCTCTTTCCGACGGATCATCCCCCAGACGTCGCCGCCCCAGCCGCCGATCCAGATCATCAAAGGTCCGGCGCGGCAAACCGGCCGGCGTCCGCCGGAGACTTCGGCGAACTTGCGCCACAGTTCCAGCCACAAGAGCGTGCGGCCGGCGAGGATATAGCGTTCACCGGACACGCCTTGCGTGAGCGCGGCGACGATCGCCCGCGCTACGTCGCGGACGTCGCACAGACTCGTTGACCCGCGCGGCGCGAAGGTTCCGCGCCCCGCCGCGACTTCCAGCAGCATTTTTCCGGATGACGGTTTCCAATCCCAAGGGCCGATCATGAACGCCGGATTGACGATCACCGCGTCCAGCCCAGCCACAGCGTTCCCGAACACGACACGCTCGGCTTCACGCTTGGTGATCACATACGGCAACCGTGCCGGGGGCAGGGGGGTGTCTTCGGTGGCCGGCATCTCGGCCGTACCTTGCCCCACGGCGTCGCAGGTCGAAACATGCACCAGCCGGACGCGCGCTTTGCGGGCGGCGTCGGCAATGTTCCGCGTCCCTTCGACGTTGATCCGACGCTGGCGTTCCAGTCCGGTCCGACCGATATGAACCTCGGCCGCGGCGTGAATCACCGCTCTGCACCCTTGCACCGCGGCATTGACCGAAGCCGCGTCAGTGACATCGCCGGTCACGCGCTCGACTTCGAGCCCTTCCAGCGGCCGAGGGTCGGCCGCAGCGCGCACGAGCGTCCGTACGGCGTGCCCTGATTCCAACAGCGCGCGCACGACATTGTTACCGACCAACCCCGTAGCGCCGGTCACCAGAATCGGATCACTCACGCGCGCCCCTCGCTCCTTTGAAAACGCCCTATTCTACCCGGATTGCCAGGCCCCCAGAACTGCTCTTCGCCGCGGCGCGGGAGCTTTCTAAGCTACGCGCGCTCCATGAAACCTGGTGCGACGAACCTGCAGAAACTCTGCCGGTTGCGTCGATGTTACCGAACGAATGGACTCCGCGGGCAGTTCCCTGCGCGGGCCGAGCTGCAAAGGACTGGAAACGTGAGCAAATCGAACCGAATGGCCCTGGCGCTGATGCGCTCCTCCGCCTTGTGGGGCGGTTTTGTTTCGCTGGGCTTCTATACGCTGATTCACACGATCGATTTCGGCGGCGCGTTCCTGTACCGGTATTGCGCCAGCCACCCGATCGTTTATGCCGAAACGATTTTGTTCTTCATCGGCATGGCGGCGCTGGTGATTCGCTGGTTCGAGGTCGGGGCGCAATCCAAGTTGACGGCCAAGCCGCTGCTCCCAACGATGGGCGCCACGCCGGAACCACCGACCGCGGCGCAGCGACTGTTGGGCAACATCAACGCCCTGCCGGCGCTCAAGCAGGCCAGCTACCTGGGCCAACGGCTGCGCGCGGCGCTGCTGCACATCGCACGCACCGGTACCGCTGATGGGCTGGACGACGAACTGAAATACCTCTCGGAAGGCGAAACGATCAAGGCGCAGTCCGGTTACGCCTTGGTGATGATTATCGTCTGGGCGATCCCGATTCTCGGCTTCCTCGGGACGGTCGTCGGCATTACCGACGCGATTGGGAACCTCTCGCCCGATGCGCTGGAGTCATCGTTGCCCGCCGTGACCGCCGGCCTGGGCGTGGCCTTCGACACGACGGCCCTCGCCTTGGCGCTCTCCATGGTGCTGATGTTCACCAAATTCCAGGTCGCCAAGGACGAAGAGAAGATGCTCAGCGAGGTCGACCTTCGCGCGAGCGAAGAGTTGGCCCTGCGCTTCGAACAACGCGGTACGCAGCGCGATCCGCAGTTGCTGGCCATCGCGCGGATGACCGAATCGGTCGTCGAAGCCTGCGGCAAACTGGTCGAACGCCAGGCCGAGATCTGGCAGTCGACGCTCGGCGCATCGCAACAGCAAATGCAGCAATCGCTCGCCGCCTCGATGGCGCAAGGGCTCGAAGCGCACGCCGCGCGGCTAGCCGCGTCGGCCGAATGGCAAACCGAACAGAATCACCGCTACTGGAACCAATTCCAGCAAGCGCTTGGCGAAAACGTGCAGAATCTCCGCACGGTGCAAGGCGACATGGTCAAGCAAGGCCAGGTGCTGCGCGACGTGCTGAACGCGATGGGACAGCTCACCGGGTTGGAAGACGCGCTGAATCGCAACCTCGCATCGCTGGCCGGCTCGCAGAACTTCGAAGAAACGCTGCTGAATCTCGCCGCCACGATTAACCTATTGAACGCCCGCCTGGCCCACGCGCCAGGCGCCGCTGGACATGAAGCGGTCGCCGTGCGGAGCGCCCGGGTAGGCCACGCCGCATGAAGCGCCGCGCCGCGCCGACCGAAGCCGCCAAGTTTTCGCTGTTCCCGTTTCTGGCGGTCCTGCTGTGCGTGATGGGGGCGTTAATCGTCCTGCTGATCGTCATTGCGCAGCGGACGCACGACCGGGCTGTCGCGCGCAGCGAGGCCGACGAAGCCGGCGAACACCTCAAAGTCGAGCGCGAAGAACTCGGCTGGCGGATCGACATGATTCACGCCTCGCGCGATCAAACCGCGGCGCAACTTGCCGAGCAACGCGCGGCGTTGAGTCACATCGAAGATCACGCCCGACGCCTGCGCGAACAATACCTCGCGCTCCAGCAAGCGGCCAAAGACTTGCAAGAGTCTTTGAAGTCCCCTTCGGCCGCGAACCAGGCCCTCGACGATCAGATGGCGGCGATTCAAGCCCGCATCCAGGAAGTCACCGAGGCGCTGGATGCGAAGAAGCTCGTTCCGCAACAAGCCCCCGGCTATGCGATCATGCCTTACGAAGGCCCGAACGGCACGCAACGCCGGCCGATGTACATCGAATGCACCGATGACGGCATCATTCTCCAGCCGGAAGGCGTGGTCCTGACAGCCGACGATTTTCTCGGCTCGCTGGGGCCTGGCAATCCGCTGGCGGCCAGCATGCGCGCGGCGCGCGAGTACTTGTTACGCAATCGCAACAACGACGGCCGCGAGGCCGGCGAGCCGTACCCGCTCTTGTTGATCCGGCCCGACGGCATCGGCGCGTACTACGTCGCACGCGCGGCGTTGACCTCCTGGGGCAGCGAATTCGGCTATGAGTTTGTCGATCAAGATTGGAAGCTGGAATACCAGGAACTGGACCCGCAACTCCTGGCGGTAACCAAGGCCGCCGCCGAAGACGCCCGGGAACGGCAGCGCCTGTTGGCGGCCGCCGCGCCCAAGGTATTTCAGGGCACGGAAGACGACGGCACCTATTTCCGCGCCTCGCCATCCACCGGCGGAGTAATGGTCGATGGACGTTCGGGCAGACGTTCCTCCAGCGGCCGGCGCAGTGGTAGCGGGCGCGGGGCCGGCGGAGGTTCCGGCCAAGGCGAAGAATCGATCCTGGGCGACCAAGACGGTCCCAAGAATCGCGGCGGCTTCCAACGCAGCGGCGACAGCCTGGCCGCCAACGAAGGCGGTGGCAACGCCGGGCAAAGCGGTCAAGCCGGCGTCGGCCAGGCAGGTTCGAGCGGACAGTCCGGATCGCAGGGCACGGAAGCCGGCAAGCCGGAATCCAGCACGGCCTCACGTAGCAATGGCCAAGAAGATAAAGCGCCGGGCGGCGAGCCATTGCGACCAGGGCAATACATGCCGAAACAAAGCCTTGCCTCACAGCGCGGCAAGAATTGGGCGGTCCGCGACCAAGGCCCGAGCGCCGTACCGATCAGCCGGAAGATCCGCGTGCGTTGTACGCCGGAACAGTTGGAAATCCTTGCCGACGGCAGCACAAAGAGCGAACACGTCGTAGCGCTCGGCCCGCGCACCGAAGATTCGATGGAAGAGCTCGTCTCGCGCGTCTGGGACCACATGGATCGCTGGGGCATCGCGGGCCAGAACATGTACTGGAAACCGCAACTGCTGTTCGAAACCACGCCCGACAGCCAGCCGCGTTACCAAGAAATCAAAACCCTGCTGGAAGGCAGCGGCCTGGATGTAGCCGAGAAAACGAAAGCCAGCACAGCCCGCGGGGCCAACAAGAAGCCGCGCTGATGGCGGGATGCACCACGGAGCCACGGAGGCACGGAGCGGGGCGTAAACCGGTTCGAAACGCAGAGGCGCTGAGACGCAGAGGGAGGAGACGGAGGAAAGGGATTAAGCGTTGTGAGTTTCGGGGAACAGACGAAAGACAACAGCTTTCTACTTCACCTACTACCTACTCCGCCTACTCATCCATTTTGACCACTTCAATCTAGCTCATGCGTAAACGAACTGACGACACCGATGTCTTCGGCAGCGACTCCTTCTTGGACGTCGTATGCAATGTCGTCGGCATGTTGATTATTCTCGTGGTGATCGTCGGCATTCGCGCCGGTCAGGCGGGGAAGATTGCCGCGCCAGATACGGCCGCCGCGGAGCAGGCGCTCGGTGCGCTGCAAGCCGAACACTCCGCCGCCGAGGCCGAGGTATTACGGTTGGCCAACGAGATGCGCAGCGTTGCCATGCAAGCGCAAGCGCTGTCACGCGAACGCGACGCCGTCGCCGTGCTCGTCGCCGCCGGGGAGCGGATGCTCGAAGAGAAACGCAAGGCCCTCGACGCGCATGCGCAAGAAGACTACGGCCGGCGCCGCGCGGTTTCGGATGCGACGCAGCAGCTTGCCCTGCTCGAACAGCAACTCGCTGCGCCGCTCGACCAGGCGCCAACGGTGAAATTGACCAGCTACCAGACGCCGATGAGCAAATCGGTGAACGGCAAGGAATTGCAATTCCAGTTGTGCGGCGGACGCGTGACGATGATCCCAATCGAAGAACTGCTCGATCGCTTCAAATCGGACGCCCAGGCCAAGGCCTACCGCCTTCGCAGCCAACCGGAGCTGACCGAAACGATCGGACCCATCGGCGGTTTTCGCATGCGATACGTCCTGGAACGGATCGACGCCTCGGTCGAAGAGCAGATGCGGGCCGGCCGCTCCATGTCGGTGGTCCAACTCGCCGAATACACGCTCATCCCCGACTCCATGGTGCTCGGCGAGACCTTGGAAGAAGCGCTGGCCAGCCGTTCGCAATTCCACGCTGACCTGACGCCGTACAAGCCGGCTGAGACCACGGTCACGCTCTGGACATACGAAGACAGTTTCAAAGAGTATCGGGCGCTCAAAGAGGACCTCCACCGCCTCGGCTACGCGGTCGCCGGCCGCCCCATGCCACACGGCCAACCCATCGGCGGTTCGCCCCAAGGCAGCCGTTCCGCGGCGCAATAGCGACAGGCTTCCTTCGGCGTCGGCAATTCGCCCGACGTACTTCCGCGTTCCGAGTTCGGCGTTCATACTCTTGGCATGCGCCGCCCCACTGCCTATCCCGCCGGCCGCGGCTTCGATGTCATGATGACGCCGATGATCGACGTCGTTTTTCTGCTGTTGGTGTTTTTCGTTTGCACCGCGGGCTTCAACCGTCCGGAAGAAGAATTGCCCAGCCGCCTCTCCGATCCCGGCGTCGGCGGAGCGACGATTGCGCCGCGGCCCGAGGACGATTTCGAAGAGGTCGTAATCACACTCCGCGAACGCGCCGGCGAGATCGAATACCAGGTCAGCGAACGCCGCTGCGACGACGCAAACGAAGTCCGCGAAGTCGTGCGCGCCTTGGCGGAGATCGACAATCAACTCGCGGTCATCCTCGACGTCGCGCCCGACGTCCCGCTCGGCCCGATGATTGACGTCTACGATGGTTGCCGCGCCGCTGGTTTCGAGCGAATTCAATTCGCTGCGCACTGAACGCCCGGCGCAGGCACACCAGGTTCGGTCTATAATGCGGCCATGGCACGCCGCGTCATTTTCATTGCAGCCGTCGCGCTGCTAAGCCACGGGTCGATTTGCGCTGTTCCATTGGAAACGCCGCACGACGAACGACTCGCGGCTTGGCGAACCGCCGGGGACTACGCGGCAGCGGAGCAATACTGCCGGCAACAGTTGGAGCGCACGTCGCTGACCAATGCCGAGCGTCATGCGCTGACCTTGGAACTCGCGCGGGTCGCCTTGGAACACGCGTTGCGTACTCCTTCGGCCGACGCGGAACCGCTGTGGCAAACGGCGTGCGACACGGCCCGCAATTACGCCGATCAGTACGCCAACAACCCGCGCCGCTCGCAGTTGTACGTGCAGTCCGGCTTAGCGTATCTGGCGAAAGGGGAATCGCAGTTGGCGATTCACGGTGAGGCGGCGGAACCTCCGCGCGCAACCCTGCGCGAAGCGATCAAGCTGTTCCGCCGCGCTCGGGAGTTGATCGAAGCCGAGACCCGGCAAGCGCCGCGCGGCGCACGGCGCGAAGTCCTCGCCGGCGCCATCGCACACTGGGATTTCGATGAGCTGCGCTCGATCGATCGCAACGTTCGTTTTGAGTTAGCCAGAGCGTTGCGCCGTCAAGCCGAATCGTATCCAGCCGGCAGCGAAGACCGCACGCTCGCGGCAAGCCAGGCCGCGGAGTTATTCGGCGCTCTGGGCGAACTGGCCGACACGGAACCGCTCGCCTGGCCGAGCCGCGTGCAGTTGATTGGCTGCGAGCGACTGCAGTCCCACTGGGAAGTGGCAGCGAAAGCCGTGGCGCGCTGCGAAGTGGATTCATTCCCAGCGTCACAACGAGGCGCGCTCCGCGCCGAGCGATTGCGACTAGCTTTGACGCGCGAGGACGTCGTCGGCGCAATACGCATCGCATTGCAACCGGACGACCAAGGCCGCGAGCGCGTCTTGGAAGAAGACCTAGCGCTCCTGGAAGTCCATTTGGCGGCCACCGTTCGTGATTCGGCAAACAACGAGCAGGAAACCGCACGCCGCCATGCCGCCGAGGCGTCGCGGCGCGTGCGGATCATCGGCGAACGCTGGGGAGTCTTCTGGGGCGACATCGCCGCGGCGCGCCTGGCGCGGCAACTGACGTCCGGTAACGCGACGGCCGATCATCAGGCCTGGTCCCAGGCCGGCGACGCACTCTATCAACAAGGCCAGGCGGATAAGGCGCTCGCCGCCTACGACCAGGCGCGGCAACAGGCCGTCGACGCGGGTGATCTCGACGCTTCGCTGCTGCTTGGCATGAAAGGGGCCGCCGTCGAGCAAGCCCGAGAACGATTCACGCAGGCGGCGGAACGCTTTCGCACCGCCGCGCTCGCACACACGCGTGCATCACGCGCCGCCGATGCGCACTTCGCGGCGATTTACAATCTAACCAGAAGTGGCCCGGAGGAAGCGACGCGAATCACCTGGCTGGAAGAACATCTAGAACACTGGCCGAACGCATCCTCCGCAAACCAAGTGCGAGTCGCCCTGGCGGCTCTTCGCGCAAATCAAAAGGACTGGCGCGCGGCAGTCGAGTTATTGGCGAAAGTCGACGCGCACGACCGGCTCGCCGCGTCGGCCCTCCGCGCCGCGCGCAACGTATATCGGCGCTGGCTCGCCCAATTGCCGGAAGGAATGGAACGGCGGCAGGTCGTCGATAGCGCGCTGCGCCACTTCGCCGCATATCGCCTGACGGAACCAGACGATCAATCCGCCGCGACGGCAGCGCTCGTCGCAGCCGTCGCGGAAGCGGAGTTACTCATCCGCGAGCGACAATCCTATGCCGCCGCGGAAGAGACGATCGCCGCGGCGCTGCGACTGTCTGATGCGACGCATTCGGAACACCCTTCAGCCGAAGCCTGGCGTCTCGCGGCGCAAGCATTGCAGCCAGAAAAAGCCGACGCGGTACAAGTTGCCTTCGCCAAGCTCCCAGAAGTCCCCGGCGAAACGCTTGAAGCGATCTACGCCGCGTTGGAGACACTCCCCGTCGACGCCGATCAAGCCGCAACAAAACGGAACGCCGCATTTCGATTGGAGTTGATCCAACGTCGTCGAGCAGGCATCAGCGCGGATGATCCACACGCGCAGCGGACTTGGGAATTGCGACGAGCCATTGCGCTCGCTGCCGTTGGAAGTGCCGACGAAGCAATTCAACTACTTCGCAAGCTCCGAAATGCTCTACCAGAAGACGTCGCCGTCGCTACCGCGTTGGGACGGCTACTTGCGGAGTCTACGGACGAAAAGGTTCAGCGCGAATCGCTTGAATGCTGGCGCGCCGTCGAACGCGCGACACCTGCCGGATCGACCGAATGGTTCGAAGCCAAGTACCAACTCGCCGAGTTACATCATCGACTGGACGACGACCCGCGCGCGGCGAAGATTATTCAACTCACCCGCACCTTGCACCCCGAGTTAGGCGGCGCGGCCTGGAAGACGCGCTTCGAAGAATTGCTGGAGCAATGCCAGTCAGCCACTCGTAACGAAGCTGCTCGCAATCCATGAGCCGGCGCTCACGCCCCTTCCTTGTCCTTCAACATCTGCGTCACCTTCTTCTGCCACAACTCGACGCGATCCTTGCGCGACTTGCCGTCTTCCTCGCGGGGATCGTACGGGTGGCGCATGCCGGTCAGTTGGCGGAGGTTCCAATGGGCGAGCACGCGGTAGTCGATGTCCTGATGTTCCAGGTCGGCAAGCAGCTCCTGCGCCGCGCCGCCTTTGACGAATTCTTCTTCGGTGTAACCCCACAGCAACCGGTAAAGTCCCTGCGCGTCGCTCGAGCGAGCCTTTTCCAAGGCCGCGCGGACCTTCGCGGCGTCCTCAGGGCTACGGGCCATGCTGGCTCGCAGTTCCTCGATCTGACCGTCCCAGGCCGGCCATTGCGCGGGGTCGCTGAGAATCGCCACGAAGTCGTCGTACTCGCCGATTAGCGCCAAACACTTCGCGGCCAGCGAACGTTGCTCACGCTGACGGTGATTGGCCGCTTCTTTAAGCGAAACGATCACCGGGCGATCGGTCGCGATCCCTTCCTCGATCGCGGGCGCCGCGATCGATTCGCCCGTCTTGCTCTTGTCCCGAATCCACTTGGGCACGTCGCCGCCGGCCACCGGCGCGGCCGGATCGGTCGTCCACAGTAGCGGCGATGCCAACTCCGTCGGAGCTTCCGCCGCGGCGCCTTGCCAGCCGAGCTTCCCGCTCACCAGGCAGAACTCGATGTTCAACCGCGCCGGCGTCTGCTCCGGATCGCTGCCGTTGACGAGCTCCGGACGTACCTCGACCGCCAGCATCGATTTTGTATCGGGGAACGTCACGACGCGTTCCTGGTCGCCGATCAACAACCGCACCGGCGATTGCGGATCGCTCAGCGGCATCAAAATCATGCGGCCGTACATGATCCGCAGGCCAGGTGTGCCATCGCTGTCAGGGCCTTCGACGACGACTTGCGTCGCCCCCGACATTTCCACCGCCACGCCATTCGAGAGCGTCACGGCCGGGCTGAATCGCGGGAAGGCTAAGAGACGATCGCCTGCAAAAACGATGTCGCCTTGGACCAGTCGCTTCCAGATGGCTTCATCATTCGCGAAGCGCAGCAGCACGTCCTTCTGCAGGAAACAGCGCCCGACTTCATTCGCCGCAGGCGCTGCCGGCGCGACGTCCGATCCAGAATCGCCCACGACCGCGCCGTCTTCGGTCGGCGTCGCGTCGTCATCCGTCGCGGCCTCGGGCGTGTCGTCGCTGGCGTCTGCATCAGGCGTGGGCGGCGACGGTGCATCGGCGGTGTCCGTTTCGTCCGTGGTTGCTTCGTCCGGAAGAGGAGTCAAGTCCGGCGTCTTGACGTTCCGCGCCGCATCATCAATTGCAGGCTCGTCATCACCCGACGTCGTCGAAGGCTCATCGTCGGCGACTGTTTCGTCAGTATCGACGACTTCCTCATCGGTCGCAGGCGATTGCACTTCGTCCTTGTCTACGGCCGCAGCGGTATCTTTCGCAACTTCTGCGTCGTCGCCGTCGCCTTGCGCGACTTGTGGATTCCCGCCCGTGCCACGTAGTTGACTCAGCAGTTTTTCTGGTCCGATTGCCATCACCGCGACCGCCGCCAGCAACAGCGCCGCCGCGAGGCCGATCGCCACCTTAAGCAAGGTCCGCGAGCCCGGCTGGTCCCGCAGATATTCCGGGACGTTCATTTTGCGTCGCGTCTTCGACAACGTCGCAATCGCCTCCGGCTCCGCCACGGGCGGCGCCGCGACCGGCGGGGCCGGCTCCGGCGGTTGCTGCGGAGCGTCGATCAGTCCATACAACTTGCGGCGCAAGTCCGGGTCGACCTGAGCGCTCTCTCCGAGCACGAGCGCCAGGATGTGATGGCAGGCGGCCGATTCCGCGAGGTGCGCATCGGATTCCAGGCAGATCCGCTCGAACTCCGGAATTCGATCCGTGGCCAGCGTGTTGTCGAGATATTCGGCGACGGTATTGGCGTCCCCGCCCAATCCGCGGCCTTCGACCTTCGGCGCCCCGAGGCGGAGCCGGCATTGCACGTCGCGAACGCGATGCATGATCCCGGCGGCGCCCTCGTTCTGCTCGATCTTGCGGCGCAGCTCCTCGGCGTCGGTCGGCGAGAGCACCCCGTCCATATAGGCGAGCATGGTGCGTAACGTGAGTCGCATGGCGAAATCCCTCAGTGCCGTAGGCCGCTGTACACGATGG
>JALHLM010000065.1 GCA_022844585.1 Pirellulales bacterium
GGACGCGTCCCAACCCGCGCCGCGGTTGGTATTGGGAGGCCGGCGCAAGTCGCGTGAGCGCCGCCGGATGCTCCGCAAAAACGACCGTGCGAACGCGATCCGCTCGCAGATACTCCGCGTAACTAAATCCGCCCGGATTGAGCGGCGGCGATGGGACAGCAAAAGCGCCGATGATGCGTAGTCGATCGCCCCCCTCGACGTCGGTCAGCACGCCGTCGACCGTCAATAACGCGCGCCCGGTAACGCGTCTCCAGACTTCGCCGTCGCGGATCCTCGTCACGTCGATTTCCAACCTACTCCGCTCGCCGCGCGGGATGGCGTTCATCGGATCGAACGGCGGCGCCGCCACGCGTCGCGGCGCTTCCCGAGCGATTCCGTCCAGAACCACCGGCGCGTATTCCTCGCGTGCGAATGTGGAAATGTCGTCTGCGTCGAAGTAGCGCCAACGCAGATGATGCCAACCCGCCCCGGCACAGGCGACCGCCGCGAGTAAGTAGATACAGGCGGTACGGTGCCGCCCCCGCCAGGTGAGCCCCCAGCCGCCGATTGCCAATAGGCTAGCAACGCCTATCCAGACGAAATCCAACGCCGCCCAGCGATCGAGGGCGATTCCGCACATTAACGCTGCGGCCACGACCACCAGCGGCTGATAACGCGGCGGGCGAGGTATCTCACGCTCTTCCCCCGGCATATTTCACCTACCAAGACGCCCAGGCTATACTCAGTACACCCAGTTCCGACGCTTACCCGCGCAGACCATCACCGCGCATTATCGCATCCTTGAAAGGCCGCCGCCATGTCGCGTTGCTTCCCATTGTTCCTCTTGGCTGTGCTGATGTCCGCCCCGCAACTGGCCTTCGCCCGCGAGTGGTCCGACATCACCGGCAAGTACAAAACCGAAGCGGAACTGGTCGCCTTCAACCACGAGAAGGTCGTGCTCAAGCGCGCCGGCAAGGACCTGCTTTCGCTGCCGCTCGACAAACTGAGCCAGGCCGATCGCGATTACCTGGACACGCTCTCCAAGGATGAGGCGAAAAACACGCCGGAACCGCAGACCTGGACCATGCGCGACGGCACGAACGTCGTGGGGCGCATCGTCGGCTACGCTCGGAAAGACGTTACGATCCAACGCCGCCGCGCTCGCACCTATGTGAACGACCGCGTGTTCGCCAATCTCCCGGAGCTCTATCGCAAGATGTTGCCGAAGATCGTGGCCGAATTCGAACAGGTGAAGATCGAAAACGAGCGCGACTTCGAATCCTGGGTCTTGAAGCAGAAGGGCGAGGCCCGCACATTCAAATGCGAAGGCGTGATTCTGGAACTCGAAGGGGGCGACGAATACGGCGTGCCGTTTTTCTTCTTCTCGGAAGCCGACCTCGCCGTCCTCAAGCCCGGCTGGGAAGCGTGGGCGGCCGAGAACGCCGACCCGGATCAACAGGAAGACGCCTCGTTTCACGTGCAGGCACTGGCCGAGGCCTACCAGCGCGACCGCGAAGCGAACCAGCAAGTCGCGCAGATGCAGTTGACCCTACAAGCCGTCGACGCCGGCGTCACCAGCCTCTGGGAAGTGATGCTCTACCCCGCCCGAGGACAAGGCTACGGCCCGCAATGCGTCGTGGTGGCCGGACGCAATAGCCGCGATGCCCAGGAGAACGCGATGCGCCAATATCCTGGCGCCCGCACCGGCGCGGTGCGACGTGTGAGTAACTGAACAGCTTGAAGTTTTTAGCGTTCAGTTTTCATTGATTTCACATCATCGCCGGCAGATGATTGTCGCAGCGCAGTCGGCGATCGCATGATCGCGCGTGTGTGCGTCGAGGTGTTCCCGAAGGGCGTCGGCGAGAACTTGGGCTTTGCTCGACCAGGCGCTGCGCATAGCCCGAACGATGCCGCGCGGGCCGAATAGTCGGCCACGGTCGTCGAGCGCATCGCGGACGCCGCTCGTGGTCAGGATCAAGGCGGCGCCGCGCGGCATGCGGAATTTGCGTTCGCGAGGGCGCAGTCGGCCGGACATGCCCAGCGGTTGTTCGATGTCGACCAATTCCTTGGCGCCGTTCTCCGTCGCCAGCAGCACGGCCGGATCGCCGGCGACGCTCAACCGCACTTCGTCCTCGCCGGACAATCGCGCCGCCGCGATCGTGGCCACGGCATCGCCAGCGTCGCGTTGAAATAGCTGCGCGTTCGCGTGCCCCAAGACGATTGACGGCGACTCCGTCTGTCGCCACAGCGATTGCAACGACGCGGCGAGCGCCGCCGTGCGCAGGGCGCCGGCCACGCGTCGCCCGTTACATTCGCCCACAGCGCACCAGGCGCCCGTATCGCGCGGCGCATGCCAGGCATGAAACGCGGCCCCGATCGAAGCCTCGTGCCGCGTCCACCCGGCCAGGGACCAGTTTTCCAATTGCGGCGCCGGTCGCTGGTCGCCAATCGTCGAGGTGGCCGCTTCTTGAAGCTGGCTCCGCAAACCCGCGAGCGACTGCGTCTCCGCGAGCAACACCTCGCGCTCCAACTCCGCGGCAATGCGCCCGGCAATCACCCGCGCCAACGCCAGTTGCCGCGGCCGAATAGGTCGCGGACGGCGGCCGAAAAACCACAGCGTCCCGAGCGGCATCGTCGACGACACAATCCGCACGCAGATCGCCGCGCCGCACGGTTCCGGCGCTCGCCAGGCCGAGGCCTGCGCTTCCGAATCGATCGCCACGGCAACGTCCGACAGCGCCTCCACGTCGGCCGCGGATGATTCCAGCGATCGCGGCGGAGCGAGCAATCGGGAGCGCGGCACGTTCCAGTATGCCCGCAACTTCAACTGCATCGTATCGCCGTCGAGCAGATACGCCGCCGCGGAACGAAATCCAAGAATCGCCGCGCTGTCTTTCAAGATGCTCGTCAGCCGGGCCGCCAGATGTTCGCGTTCATCGCGGTGGGTCGCCACCGGCACGCCCGCGGCCAACTCCGCTTCGCGGCGACGCAGGGCTCGGATCGTCTCGCGCAATTCGCCGGTCAATCCTTGAATCGCCACGCCCAGTTGGTGTGCCCGAGGGCGATCCACTCTCGGTACGCCCGCGCGGTCGGCCTCGACCGAAGCGGAGAGACGCACCCGTTGCGCCGATTCGCCACGAGGAAACCCCGGCAACACGTCAAAGTCGTCGACGAGCTCAGTGCGCAATTCCCAGCCCGTGGCTGCGGTAAACGCCTGGTGAATCTGCCGGAGCGCCGTCAATTCGCGCGGCTCGGTGAGCGTCGAGGTGTTGATATCCGCCGCGAAAAGCTTGAGTTGGTCGTTCATAAGGCTCTTGAGGGGGACTGCGGCGGGAAATCAGGCGGCCCATCGCCCGCAAGGCCAGCCACGTTTGCCGAGCTTTCGTGCGCGACAAAATCGCCGTCGCCGCTACAGAAAGCCATCGGCGCGCAGATTAACGGACATGAAATGACTGCGCAATAGGCCGAATTTAACGCGCCCGGTCTGTCTACTGGTCGGTTTTCGGTCGCGCCGAAATTGGTCTGGACGCGAAAACGAATCTTGCTACCGTACCCCGCGCGAATGGGATGGATTGTCAACTTAGCTCCCATCGCCGACCGCTTGCCTTCCACATGGAGTCCAGTCGCGATGCGTGCTTTGGGGCTTTGCCTGTCGGGCGCACTGTGTCTGAACGCGTGGGGTTGCGCCAATCCGGCCCAGCCTCCCTCGCTCGATCCGTTCCTGGGAAAAACCACGGTGCCGCCTCCGGCCACGGGCCTGGCCGCGCCGCAGAGTTACTATCCGGAGTCCGGCGCGCCGGCCACGCTGCCGCAATCGCGCCTGCCGGGCAAACGTACCGGCAGCTACGCGCCTAGCGATGAGGCCACGGAAGTAGCGGAATCCTCAGGCGGCTGGAGGGCAAACTCCAGCAGTCGCGTGCGATTGGCCAGCGGCACGGTCGAAGACGAAGGTGAAGCACAAACGGCCGACCACGAAGCCGAATCGCAAGAATCCGAAGGCGTGACCCAGGCAGATTTCGAACAAGAAGTCGAGCCGAAGCAAGCAGAAACGCCGCGCACCAATCCAATTCGCCGCCGTCCCACGATCACCGCGCGCACCACCGGCGAATACGGCGCGGAGATCTCGGCCGCCACCGAATAGCACTTGCTGCGATCTACTTTGCACCCTTGATTCCGCCGGACAACATCGCGCCACACCCACCGACCTTGGTCGTTCCCCTGACCGAATGTTCTTTCGCGGGAGGCGCTCATGCGCTCTCGTGTCGGGCGATGGGTTTTCGGCGCACTCTGGCTGTCCGCGGTCTGGCGGACGGCAGATGCTCAGCCCCCGGATGACACGCCACGCGTGGCTCGACTCGTCGAGCGCTTAGGCGACGCCTCGTTCGCGGAACGCGAAATCGCGACAACGGAATTGGCGAGCCTCGGTCGCGACGTCCGCGCGCAGCTTCAGGCCGCGCTCGATTCGCCCGACGTCGAAGTCCGCATTCGCGCCCGCAAGCTCCTTGAGCTACTGGCCGTGGAGGGGCTCTGGGCGGGATCGTTCTATACTCCCGGCGTAGGGCCGCGACCGGCGCTTGAGCACTTCGAAGCCATCGCCGCGCAGACCGACAATCGCCTGCTGCTGGGCGAGCGTTACGCCGGGCTGCCAAACGGACTCGTAAACCTGAGCAACGAGCCACTGCTCTTTTGGGCCGCCATGGACGCCGTCTGTGGGCAGATCGACTGCCGCTTCCGAGCGCATTACGAATTGCTGTCACCGGGTCTGGCGATTGTCTCCGGGCGGCGCGGACAGAATCCGCTAGCCTATGCCGGTCCACTACGAGCACAACTCACGTCGGCGCGCCGCCTGTTTCAGGAAGACTTCGACTACTCGACCGCCGCAGCGGAACGCGAGCATGTCTTTCAGATTCAATTGGAGATGATCTGGGAAGACCGCTTTCAACTCGTCGCACATCGCGCGCAGCCGGTCGTGGTGCGCGCGGTAACCGACGACGGGCAACCGGTCGCCTCGGAACAACCATCCGGAGGCGCTTGGAATGTCGTGTCCGCCGGCGCACACTACACGAGCGCCACGTTGCGCCTGCATCCGCCGCCCGTCGACGCCACGCGCTTGAAGGAATTGTCCGTCGCCTGGGAATTAATTGCCGTAGGCGACATGGCGGAGGTTGAATTCGATCCGCGCCAAGATCGCGAAACGCATTTCCAGGACGACGCCGGAATCACGGTTACCAACTGCCGCCAGGAACCAGGCGGGCGCGTGGAACTGGAACTGACAATCGTCCGCGACCTGCCGATTCCGGACCCGCAGGAAATTGTCTTTCAAGAGAATCGTATTTCGCTGCTTGACGCCAACGGCGAGCGCTATCGTCGCCACGGGCAAAGTCACGCGCTCACGCCGGAGGGAGCGCTATATAAGCTCACCTTCATCGCACCGAGTTCCAACAGCGAACCGGCGCTCCTGCAAGTGAAATACCCCCGAATCCGCTCCCGCCGTGCTCTGGAACTCGTGTTCCACGACGTACCTTTGCCGCACGCTCGGCCCAAGTAATAGCCCACTCCGGGGCTTAACCCATCGTTTCTTTTCGTAGAACGAAAGGCGACGGTGGAACCGCCGTACGCAATCAATCGGGTAGCAGGTGGGGATGCCCCCGCCGTCCTGCAAACCACCGGAAACACTCTTCGTATCCGGCGGTTTCTATTGGGTTTGCAACTTGGCGAAGTGCTGAACGAGGTGGACAAGGCCGGATTTTTCGAACCAACGATTCAACATCGCTGTGGCGGATAGGGGACGGCCGGCCTTGCGCCACCAGCCCTTTCCCGATCAGGCCAGCGGCCATGCGCGCCAGGCTGCTAGGCCGAGGTCACGCAGAAACGTGGCGATCGCGTAGCGGCGTTTCCGCTGCATGAGACGGAAGCATCGCAGCCGGCGGCGGATCCACTGGTCCAGTTCGGAAACAGCGAGATCTTCCGGGTAAATTGGATTCCCTTCCTTCAGCGCCCGCCGGATTTGCCAACATGGGTGTCTGGATGACGATCGGGCGTCGGCGTCGATTGCCGCCTTACCCCATCATGCCGGCCTGATATCCGATTCCTGTTCGTCGCTTCGCCCGCAGCTTTCTTCAGATTCCACCTCGCGATGGACGCCTTTGCCTACGGCCCCCGGTTCATCACGGCCCGCAGAGAACTCCCATCTCCAAGGAACACAATCTGCGTAGCGCACAACGAAAAAAGCCGAGGTCAGAGACCTCGGCTCTTGTTGGTTTTCTGGTTGACCGCGACTATTCGGCTGGCGTCGGCGAGAGTTCTTCTTCGCCGGCTGGCGTCGGGCTGACGCCGTTTTGTTCTAGGGCGGCGCCTTCGGCGTAGAACTTCGTGGTCTCTTCCGAGGCCAGCGACGTGCCGAGCGATTTGCAATGCACTTCGGCGCGGAACACGTGGTTGCCGGCCGTTTCCGCACGGGCCGTGATCGTGTAGATCACTTCGCCGCCGGCGGGCACCGTGGGGATGGTTTTAAAGTCGACCTGGCCGGTGGAGACCTGGTGATCGCCCCCTTCGACCGTGATCGCTTCCACACCTTCGGAGAAGAAGATGATCGCTTCGACGCCGTCGGCGCTCTTTGTGCCGCGATTCGAGATGCGAACTTCGTACGTGACGTCCTGGCCGACGGCTACCGGACCGCGCGGGTCCGAGACGTCGAGCACCAGGTCGGCCAAGGCTTCGACGCGGGTGATAGTTTGCGCGTCGCTCGACAGATCGCCCGAGGCGGACGCCGTGAGGTTCAGATTGTTGACGCCCGGCGTGGCGAGCACGCACTTGATGATCATGGTTTCTTCGCCGCCGGCCTGCAATTGCGGCAGCGTCCATTCCACGGCGCCGGTGTCAGCGTTGTAGCGACCGGCGCCGGTGACTTCCTTGAATTCCGCTCCGGCCGGCAACTCGGCGGCGATCACGACGTCTTGCGCCGAGGCATTGCCGGGGTTGGTGACTTGGATTTCATACGTGGCCATCGTGCCGGCGTACTGCATCTTCGGGCCGTGCACGGTGGAGGCCAGTCCGGCGCGGCGGACGAGGACTTCTTCGACCGCTTCGCAACGCAGATCGCCGTCGGCCGTGGCTTCGGCCTTGATGACCAACTCGCCGGCCTGACGCGGCGTGAGTTCGATTTCCAACGACTGGCTGCCGCCAGCGGCCAACGTGCCGACGTTATGCGTCGCCGGCGGTTCGGAACCCTGGCCGATGGGGAGCAAGTGAATCACCACGTTTTCGGCTGAACCGTTGCCGGGGTTCGACAGTGTGAGCTTGTAGACCTGATTTTCGCCGTAATGCACTTCGCTCGGGCCGTCGATGTCGATCTTGAGCTTCGGCTCCTGGACTTCGACCGTGGCCTGGGCCGTCTGCGGTTGCTGCGACCAGCCGACCGCGAGGTCGAAGGCCTGGCTCTTACGCGGAATCAGTTCCAGCGTGAGCTCTTCCTGGCTGCGGGCCGGAATCTCGGCGAGTTGCCACTCGATCAAGCCCGGCGAGGTCGTCGAAGGTGTGGCGACGCCTTGCGTGGTTTCGTTGCTGACGACTTCCGTCCAGTTCGGCAGACGCACGCTGACCACGACAGCCGTGGCGGCCTGACTGCTGGGGTTCTGTACGACGACGCGATAGGTCGCCTGCTTGCCAATGGCGACGGCCTTCGGGCCGGCGGTGCCGACATTCAGGCTAGCACTTTGCTTGGTGAAAAGAACTTCGTCTTCGCTCGACGTGCTGGTCTCGGCTACGGCCGGTTCCGCACGACGTGGCGCGGGCGCTGGCACTTCCGGAGCGGCCTCGGGGGCCGGTTGTTCGGCAGCGGTCCAAGTGGCGCGATCTTCATCGGCTTCGACCGGACGACGCGCGACGCGGGCCGCAGGAGGAGCCGCCGGATTCGCGCCACGGCTCACGGCCTGGCGACGTGAATTGGCGAGGCGATCTTGGAGCGAGCGGTATTCCTCGCCTTGCGGCTGATCGGCAGGTTGTTGGGCAGCGGCCTGACGTGGCGCCGGACGCGTCGACGGGGCCGGAGCGTAGCTCTGTGTGCGAGCGGCCATGCCTTGGTTCTGAGCGCCGGTCGTGGGGCGAGCGTTGCGTCCGCTGGCACTCGGTTGTTGCCGAGCCACGGAACCGGCACGCGGCTGCGTCGACGGACGCGCGGCTGGCTGCGGCGACTGATCTTTCGGCGGGCGGCCCGTCAGGTTCGAGAAGAACTCGCCGATGCCGGTGTTCGGGAAGAACTCGGCGTCGTCGTAGTCCTCGGCGTACGGATCATAGGCCGGTTGCTGTTGCGGCTGCGGCCTAGTCGTGCGGCGCGGGGCGGTCGTCGCGCCAGCTTTGCCCTGCTGCTGGCCAGCGGGACGTGCTTGTCCCTTGGGGCCGGCGGTGCCGGTGATGTTGTGCCGGAACTTCTGGAGCCGGTCGGCCAACTGGGCGCCCATGCCGTCGGTGGTGGGTTCTTGGGCCAAGGAGAGCGCGGTCGAGCACAATCCGCAAGCCAGAAAGATGGTTGCCACGAGAGCGTTGCGAAACATTGCTCGTCCCTGCCAAAGTGTGTGACGCCCTGAATCTCGTCACCATTTATCGGTCCCAGGGTTTGCCGGGTTTAGGAAAACTTTGCGGCCTGTAGCGGCGGTTGTCAAAATGAGAGAGATGGAACGATCGTCGACGTCCAAGCCCAGGGAAGGTCGCAGCAGGCTAGGCAAGATAGAAAGACTATCGACGACCTTCCCTGGGCTTAAACGCGCGGTTGTCGCGTCCCGGGCCGGTCTTCTTGCCTAGCTTCGCCAAAAGCGTTCGCGGCGATGGCCAGAAAACTTGCTGTGAGAAATGCGAAGAAACATCCCAGAACGGCTGCTGACAACGTGCCGAGAACCAGTCCATAGATGTTCGTCGCGCGGAGGATCCACATTCCACCTAGACCGCCGAGAGCGCCTAAAATTGCGCCGCCAATCGCCGAGCGGCGGACCCAACCGGCCAGTGGCCGGGATTCGGCGAGTTGACTGGCGTCTTTCCTCCCAAGTTGAGGAAGCGGCGCTCCGCGGGCCAAATGATGCGGATGGGGCTGATCGGGAACGGCCTGTGAAAACCTCCGCCGGTTGATCAGCATCCCGGCGACGTGCGCCGCGACCATGAGCAGCGTCCAAACGGCCAACGACATCCACAGCGCGCCGATCCAGTTGCCGATCGCCAGTAAGATCGCGATGCCGGCCACGCTGATCAGCAGCGTACGGATGCTGTATTGCCAGACCGGCATTTTTTCCACGCGCGCGGCCTCCGGCCATTCATTCTAAGCACACTCGCAGGATCTCGTTCACTAGCCCGACGCGCAAGCGAGGGGGAGCAAACCGTGGGATCTGAGTAAACGTCGTACTCAGTTCGGCGATTGCTCCCCCTCGCTTGCGCGTCGGGCTAATGTGGCTGGGGAGCATTACTCGCGCCGGCGGGACTCGAAGTAGCGGCTGAGCGACTTCAGCCGTCGGACCTGATGGGCCGTGGTCGCGCCGAGGAGCAGCATCGCCACGATGAAGGCCAGGTGCCGGTCGAAGGCCAGGTCGTACTTCAACTGCAAATCCGCGCGGCGGAGATGGAAATCAATCGCCAAGCCCGCGTAGGCGGTGACCGCGATGATCGTCGTGAACCACACGACGCGCAGTTGCGACCACAGTCCGGAGGCCACGATTAACAGCGGGAACACCGCCACCAGTCCGCTGGCGACGCCGTCGGCGATCATTAGGCCAATCAACAACATCAAGATGTCGCCGGCGCTCCAAGCCAACCGGACGATGGTCGGCCGGCGGCTGTGTTCCAGCCATTGCTGCAACGCGACACAGCCGGTCGCCCAAACGCCGGCGAGGGTCAACATTGGGAGATGAAAACCGCGCAGCGAGTAGTGCTGCAACTTGCCGAACTGCTGGCTGAGGATGTGGTAGTCGAACATTTCCAGGATCACGAAGCCCGCCAATGCGAAGAGGCGCGTCGACAACGCGGGTTCGCGGCGCGACCAGCGACGGATCCTATCCCACCAGCCGGCCGAGCGCGCCTCGACGGGTTCGTCGCGCAGATAGCGCTCCAGGTCTTCCGCCAAGGCGGTCGCGCTCGGATAGCGATTCTCCGGCGATTTCTCCAGGCACTTCAAACAGATCTGTTCGAGGGCGCTCGGAACTTGCGAGTTGAGTTTTCGCGGCAACTCCGGCTCGCGCTCCATCACTTGTACCAGCACATCGAAAGTGCTTTCGCCGACGTGCGGCGGACGGCCCGTCAACAGGTGATAGAGAATCGCGCCGAGGCTGTAGATATCGCTGGCTGCTCCGATCTGCGCGGTACGCCCGGCCGCTTGTTCCGGCGACATATAACTCGCGGTGCCGAGCAACTCGCCGGTCCGCGTGAGTTGCGAATCGTTGTCCATCAACTTGGCGAGGCCGAAATCGGTCACGTAGACGCGATCGTCGGAATCGACCAGCACGTTGGACGGTTTCAAATCGCGATGCACGATGCCCGACTGATGCAGATAGTGCACGGCCTCGGCGATGGTCGCGACGTAGCGCGCCGCGTCGGACGGGGATAGTGGGCCGGCGTCGACCAGTCGGTCCAGGCTCCGCCCGTCGACGTACTCCATCACCAGAAAATGCTGACCGTGTAGTTCGCCGGCTTCGTGGACGCGAATGATATGCGGATGCCGCAAGCCGGCCGCCATCCGGGCTTCGCCGTGAAAGCGACTGATCATCGCGTCGGACGACCATTGCCCGCTGAGGATCATCTTGAGCGCGACGACGCGATCGAGCGATTTTTGGCGCGCCAGGTAGACGACGCCCATGCCGCCGCGGCCGATTTCACGCAACAGTTCGAAGTCGCCAAACGTGCCGAGCGGGATGGCCGCAGTGCGCACGCGCGTATCCAGCAGCGTGGCGTCGGGATCATCTGGCGGCGGCAGATCGTCCGGGCCGGAGAGGCGGGCCAAGGCATCGAGCGCCGTAAGGCAATCGGCGAACTCGAGCAATTGCGGATGCTCCTGCATCATCCGTCGGCAAGCGTCGTGTCGGCCGGCGCGCAGGTGTTCTTCGTATTGCGTCAGCAGTTCGGCAATGCGGAGATCGTCTTCGACCGGTTCCGGCGCGTTCACGGCGCGTCCACCTTGAGCAGCTCGCTGGTTCCCATCTGTTCGCTGAGTTTCTTCAGCGCGCGCATCCAGAGCATCTGCGCGGCGGGCCGGGAACGGTCCATGCGGCGCGCCACTTCGTCGAAGGGCAGCCGCTCCAGGTTGCGGAGCGCGATCACCGTTTGATAATCCGGCGGCAACGTCGTGAGCGCTTCCGCCAACCGCAACGTCTCGTCGGCCAGCATCACGCATTCGCTCGGCGAGGCGCCGGGATCGGCTGGTTCGCCCACGCCGACTGGTTGACTGTCCTGCGGCGAAGCGATCGCCACTTCGCGTCCCGCCTGGCGCTTCGCGGTGCCGCGGTAACGTCGCACCAGATCGGCCGCGTTGTGCGACAGAATGCGCCGCAGCCAGGCGAGCCACTCTTGTCCGCTGCCGCCTTGGAAGCGCGCGAAGTCGCGATGCGCTTCCAGCATCGTCTGCTGCACGATGTCCGAGGCGTCCACCTTGCCTTGCATCCGCGCGTCGACTTGCGCCCGAGCCAGGACGATCAAGTAACTGCGACAGGCGTCGAACAAACGATCGCGATCGGCCGGCGCCCCCGCGCGCGCGCGATTCAATAGTTCGTTAAGCGATTCGGGGGAACGTGCGGCCATAGCGACTTCAGGCGGAATCGATGAAACAATCTCGCTCTTCGAGTCTACTCCCCACGAATGGCGGTGACCAGCGTCTTGGCGCATCCATCAGCGCGGATCCGTGTTCATTTGTGGGAGGCGTCTCCGACGCCGATGCGAACGACGCAAGCATCATGTTTCGGGCCTTTGTCGCAAAAAGCGCCCAGTTCATCGGCGTCGGAGACGCCTCCCACAGTCGTTTACGATGCGCGGCTTGGATACATGGGCAATGTCGAAACTCGATTGCCTAACTTCACAATACCTCATGCTGCGCGTGAATTCCATTTGACACGTGCACGCGCCCGACTACAGTAGGGCGTTCGATGGAGGAACACATCACCCCGAGGTTTTTGAGCGCATGTTGAGCCACTCCACGGTTCGCCCGAGATTCACCCGCTTAGCCGAAGCGATGGCGGCTGGCGTGTACGTTGAAGCGCGCGATCCGGCCGGCCACACGATCGGACAGGCCGTGTTCACCGCCTGGCAAGGACGCCCGCTGCCGCAGGTGGGCGACACGATGATTTGCCCGGTGCTCTCTCCGGAGTACGGGCCGCGCAAGCTCGCGGGCGAAGTTTCCGAACGGCGCTTTGAAATTCAAACCGACGCCGACGGCAATCCCGAGGTCTGGGTGAGCATGGTCGTCATGGTGGACGAATCACGGGAATCGGAATTCACGCCGCGCGTGCGCGGCGCGAAGTGCTAAGCCGCGCGACGTGGCGCTGAGATTTGCGCCGTCGGTTCGGTGAAGTTCCACAGCTTCCGCACCGCGTAGGGCTTTTTGTCTTGGCACTCGTAGTAGATACGGGCCGAGACCTCGCCAAGCAGGCCCAGTACCAGGAACTGCACGCCCAGCATCGTGGCGAACGCGGATAACAGCAGCAGCGGATTGCCGGTCATATCGACGGCGCCCCCGAGCTTCATCCACAGCGTCGCCGCGCCGCTCGCGATTCCGCCGGCCATCGACAGCAGGCCGATGCCGCCGAAGAGCTTCATTGGGCTGAGCGAATAGCGGATCATGTATTTGACGGTGATCAGATCCAGCACTACGCGAAACGTGCGCCAGATGCCGTATTTTGTATGCCCGAAGCGGCGCGGATGATGCCGCGTGACGACCTCGACGCAGCGGGCGCCATGCCAGTGGGCGAGAATCGGGATGAAGCGGTGCATCTCGCCGTAGAGTTGCAGTTCGTGTGCGATCTCCCGAGTCATGGCCTTGAGCGTGCAACCGAGATCATTGACCGGAAAGCCGGTGACGCGCGAGATGATCCGGTTGGCGAGCCGCGACGGGAGTTTGCGGTTCAACAGCGCGTCCTGCCGCTCTTTGCGCCAACCATGCACCAGGTCGTAGCCCTCTTCCAGCTTGGCGACCATCATCGGGATGTCGTCGGGCTCGTTCTGGAGGTCGGCGTCGAGCGTGACCACGATCTCGCCACTGGCGGCCTGCATACCGGCGTGCATGGCGGCCGTTTGTCCGAAATTGCGGCGAAACTGAATCACCTTCACGCGCGCGTCGCGCTCGGCAAGTTGTACGAGCAATTCGCTGGAACCGTCGCGCGAGCCGTCGTCGACGAAGATCAATTCGTACTCGCGACCCATGCCGTCGAGCGCCGCGCGCACCGATTCGTACAGCAGCGGCACGTTCTCGACTTCATCATAGAGCGGGATGACGACGGAAATCGAGTTCATGGGAGTAGGAAATGATGAATGCTGAATGATGGCTAGTTGTGAGATTCTGGCGATCGTGGAAGCTGTTCTCCCTTCCAGAGGAAGGCTAGGCCGCCGATGAGGCCGGAAGCCATCGTGATGGAGAACCAAAGCAGGCCAAGCGCGACGCCTTGTTCTTCGGTGAGACCGTCTGGCTGAAGCAACAGGGCGAGGCCCCCTTCGCGGACGCCGACGCCGTTGACGCTCAATGGCAAGGTGGAAGCCAGTGCGACGGCCGGCACTGCGACGAAGTAGCTGGCCGCGGGCAGATCGAGATTGATGCCGCGCCCCAGCAGCCAGACCATGGCGACGGTGGTCAGCTGCACGATGAAGCTCCACCCGACAGCGCGAAACACCACGCCGGGCTGGTGATTGTAGATGTTCAGTTCGGCGAGGATGGCGCCCAGCCTGGGGATGTTGCCCAAGCGGGCGGAATTCCAGCGCAGAAACCATTGCCCCACGAGGAACGAAATGATCGCTACAAGTAGCACGCCGGCGCCGAGAAATAGTGAGGCCGACAGTCCCAGCTCCCAGGAGCGCGCCAGAAAGCTCGTCGCGCAGACTATGCAGAGCGCGGTCAATCCGGTCAAACGGTCGGCCAGGACGGTGCCGGCGGCCAGCAACCTTTCGCCGGCATTCGATCCAAGCCGCATCGCCTTTACAACATCACCGCCGATCGAGCTGGGCAAACAGAGGCTGAAAAACATCCCTTCCAGGTACAACTTCTGGAAATGCCGCCACGAATGGCGGAAGCCGACTGCGCGTCCCAGCGTGAACCAGCGATAACCGCTCGTGACCTGGCTCACCGCGTAGATCGCGAGCGCCGCGATCCAATAACGATAGTCGAGATGCCCCAGCGCGCTGCGGATGGCGTTGAGATCGCTTTTGGTCAGCAGGAACCAGATCAGCCCGCCGCTCACGACCAGGCGCAGCAGGAAACCAAGCGGAAACGCGCGGCGCGGGGCGGAAGCGTTGGTTTCTGTTTTCAAGCGAATCTCGGGGCGAAGGTCGAGGGCAAGGCTATTTTCGGGCATGGTCGTCACCTCGTCCAGCAGTCTGCGCAGACCCCGTCAGGCGGCGTCCGACGATGACTTTCTCATGCGGACGCGGCAAGCGATTGCGGTCGCACGAGACCACGGCGACCGGCGTCCACTCGAAGGGTAGTTCAAGCGGCGCCTCACCGATCTGGTGGAAGCAGAAGTACTCCCATTGGTTGTTCGCCGGGTCCAGGGCGTCGGGCGCCACGGCGCGAATCGGTTCGTTGTAATAGTAAGCGAACAAGTGATGCACCAATCCCACGCTTACCAGCTCATCCTGAGCCTCCAACGGAAGCAACTCCTTGAGTTGCGCCACCTGCGAACCGGTGTCCTGGCTTTGCGCCACGCGGATGTTCGTGATGGGACCCATATGCGTAAAGCCGACGAAGCCGGCGATCGACAGGATCGCCCAACGGACCCGCGCGGGAGTAATGTCGCGCGCCGCCCGCGCGATGAGCCAGCCGGCCAGCAACGTGACGACCGTGAAGGCGAACAGCATGAGGGGCGGATCCGTCGCGGCTTGTAACGGTTGGACTTCGCTGCCAGCCAGCGCGCCCGCGACGACAATCGCCGCGGCCACTAAGGGCAAGGCGGCGGCGAAGGGCCACAGAAAGCGCTGCAGGGCATAGGCCAGCCGCGCCGGTTGCGCAAGTACGACGATTCGATCAACTGCCACGCCGATCAACACCGCGGCACAAGGATAGAGTGGCATGAAGTAACGTCCGCGCGCGGTCGCCGCGAACCAGCAGGACGGAAACGTAACCAACAGTGCGATGCAAAGAAATCGCACCAGCGGCGCGGTGTGATCGAGCCGGCGGCGCACGCCGGGATACGCGTAAGCGAGCAACAACAACGACCAGGGCAACATGCAGGCCGCCACTTCAAACGGGTACATGGCCAGGTGCGTCAGCAGCGGCTGCCAACTCGAATCGACAAAGCGATCGCTGGCATTAAGAAACCAGATGCCAACAGTGCTGGCAGCGTCCGTGCGCAACGTGAATGGAATCTGCCATGCGCCGAGTACGACGACGAACGTCAGGACGCCCAGCGCGTGCCGGTAGGAGAGCCACTCGCGAAAATCACGCAACACCCAGAGATATACCGTCGTCACGGCGACGAAGTACACTGGGCCTTGCGGGCCCTTGGCCAATCCGGCAAGTGCCGCGAAAGCGTAGCCGACGATCCACGGCCAGGCGGAGCGAGTTCCCGCGGCGTAACCCGCGTGCCAACACAGCAGCGAGGCCGCCACGAGCAGCGTGAGCGTGCTTTCGGTTTCCGCCAGTCCACCGAGTTCGAGTACTTGGGCCATCGAACCGAAAGCAGCGCCAGCGGTCAACGCTCCGAGCGGCGTGAGCCAACGACGGGCGCAAATGTAGAGAAGCATGCAGGTCGCGATCGTCGCCAGTGCGGCGGGCAAGCGCACGCTCACGGCGTCCATTTCGCCTCGCCACTGCGCGAGCAGCGCGATCGGCCAACTCCCCAGCGGCGGCCGGCTGAGATAGATTTCTCCTTGCTGCCGCGGGACGATCCAGTCGCCGGTGCGCAGGATTTCCGCCGCGACTTGCGCGCGGCGAGATTCTTCACCGCGAATGCTGAGCCGCGTCAGCCCAGGCAGGTAGATCGCGCAGCTGAGCGCCAGGAGCAGCCAGAATTCCAGCTCGCGCCAGCAGCGCTTCCGCGCAGGATGTGATATGTGGACGTCCCTGTCCATCCAGAAATCCGACCGTGCGATCCAATGGGATAGTGAACGCAAGGGCCGCAGTTTGCCACATTAGAGGGATTGCGGCCAGATCGGATTGAGGCGCGTCGCTT
>JALHLM010000066.1 GCA_022844585.1 Pirellulales bacterium
GGGCATCATGCCCTGCACCGTAATCCGCCCCGGCGACATGGCCGACAACATTCTTTCGCGCGAAAAACATCCGGAATGGAACGGCGAAACGAACCATACTCGTGTGGTAACGGTGCCCTTCGCATGGAGGTGGGGGAAGGTCACCAGCCGTTAGTATTCTCCATTCTCACTACGTGAGGAAACGGGCCTCTTACGCAGAGAACTTGTCGAGTTGTCGCCAAAGCGAGGCTTCTTCCTCAGCCAGCCTCGTTCGAGCCTCCGCGATTCGACAACGCTCCCGTTCAATTGTGGTAGCTACTTGGTCAATGCTATTCAGAATATCTCGTGGAAAAATAAACCTCCGAACGTCGTCTTCAGTAACGGTCGTCTGACCGTTTGCGCCCGACTCTGCGCGTCTGAACTGCATTTGGCCGAGAGGAGACGCAAGTAAGTACACAAGCGACAACGGTCTAAGTCCTTCCGGCCTCAAGATGACGACATGGCTATCGACAGTAAAGTCGCCGACGAGATCAAAATGCAATGGTTTCCCGATGCTCACCCCTCCGTCGACCGTCACTAACACATCACCTTTGCGAAGCCTACGTTCGCTCGACACTGCTTCGTAGTCGTCGCTGCTAATGTGACGACAGTCCTCAACTCGCAGGCTAAGGTTCTGGATCGATAAAGTATTGACCACCGGAACTGACTCTTCGTTTGGCTGGTCCAGGTATTCTGGCTGAATGCCCTTGACGAAGGGGCCTGGCAGAAACTCGCCAAGCTCGAAGTAACCTGCGGACCTGATCTTCCGTTCAATTGCAATGGCCGTGCTGTCCGCGTGCTTCGCATCGCATCGCAATGAATAGCTCGTTGCGACGAGAGAGAGCGACGAGATGAAACACTTTGGAGGGGCCTGAGTTGAGGACATCGTCATTTCCATTTGACTTGCTTCCGCATGTAATCAAGAACCGTAACTGGTGTCGCCTTATTGACGATCACGTCACATTCCTCCTGGGCAATGTGCAGATTGGTCAACAACGCCTTGGTGGCTTGCCCGCGGAAAAGGCACAGTTGATTAGGCCTGGCTTTTTCCTTCCGTTTGCTCAACTTATATCCGACCTCGTCCACCAAGTAGACGGGAAAGTCATAGCCGAGTGCTTCAACGACTTTCTGAAACATGAACGATTGACAGATCGTTGCAAAGCCGGCGGTTTTAAGAATGTCACGGTAATACTGTCCTGCCTCCTCGCCGCCCTTCGTTCCCCAATCCACGTTAAATCGCAACACGGCGGGCGACTTCCCACCCTTGATGATCCAACAAGATGGGTCCACAAGCGGCTGGAGTGCTTCAAGAATCGCCGCGGCGACTTGTTTTGAAGTATGTGTCTTCGTGTACGCCTTTGTGAGAAACCTGCGAGCAGCCTTCACAGCAGATTCCACCACAGCCTGCGCATTCGTCCATTCCGTGTCCCACTTTTCGACATCCACGCCACTTTTCTTTTGGGCGAACAAGAGACTCGTCAAGGTTGGTGTGTCAATGAAAATATTCCGGGGCAGTGAGACGATCGCGCGAATGTGAAAGAAGCGGTACAGGAATAGCCGGACATCGACCAACTCTTTTGCATTCAACAGGGACTCCGGCAGCACGATTCCCAGTCGACCACCTGGCTTAAGCAGCTGATAGCTGCGTTCAAGGAAAAATCCCTCACTTGGAACTGAATCGGGAAGTGTAAACGTGGCACCAAGCTTTGTGCGAGTCTCTGAGGAAAGCGTGATTCCAAAAGGAGGATTAGAGACCACGAGATCAAATGATTCACAGACGTCCGGGGCGTACTGAGTTCGCGACAAGGAGCGCTGAGCATCCGTGCACGGGCGCAGGCGCACATCTGTGTATCGTGAGAACGGTTTGAATGCGTCGTCCTTGAAGATGTGGGCAGATCCATCTCCATGAAGGACCATATTGACCTTGGCCGTAATGGCCATGATGAATTTCGGATCAAAACCGTAAACGAAGTTCTCGGCCCAGTAGTTGGGTTGTTCGTCTGACAATCGTGCCTTGTAGAATTGTTCCGAATCGTGGTCGACAACGAGCGTCTTTGTTTCCTTTTTCACGGTGGAAGTGATGGTGCCCATGGCATGCAGCAGGAACGTGCCGGAGCCGCACGCTGGATCGATGATATATGGCAGCCGATTGTCAGGATGATTGGAAGCTTGCCAGACGTTCCGGGTTACACTGGCAAGATCAACCGCTTCAATCATAAACCGCACAACATTGTCATGGGTGAAGTACATTCCGCGGTCTTGTTTGAATCCAGATCGCAGAATCTCTTCAAAGAAGGCACCAATGATATCTCCATGACGAGCCGCGCCCTTCGTGATCGAGATGCCCTGAAGCGCAAGGACGACCGTTTTTACTCGTTCTTCAGCGAATTCTTTGGGGTTGATTTCGTCGATCTCCTTCGCACCTGGATCGATATACCGCGAATACGCCGACTTGTAGAGTGTGTTGACGCGAGCAAATACATCCACTGCCTTTTCCGGCTTTCCCGACCGATAGAAGACTTGAAATTCGTACGGCTCGCCTTTTCTCCGAGTACGCTCGTCATGAATTTTCGCGAGCAAGCACTTAACAAGGTTGACAAAGACGGTGTTGTCAGGATGTTCTCCGAAAAACTCATTGTGAAACGAAAGTGCGACGGCGCGAAAGTCGGCCTGAGTGCTGTCTAACTGAAGGTCATTAGTTCCCTGGTTGACATACGGCACATAGTCGATGTCATGGTAGTCGGCCGGAAACGTAGTCGAATGAGGCTCACCCGCCTCCTGCCAAGTCTCGAACGACTTGTACTTTGTGTAGTCAATGCAGATGGCCTTGATCCGCGGCTGACCACCTCTCGGTTCAACTGTGGCGTAGACGAGCAGGCGAGGCGAACCGACTAGAGGGGCTGTGCCAAACAGTTGATTCTTGATGGCGTCTTCTTTCTCACTTTCGAAGTCACTTGCGGCTTTCAGCTCCATCATTGCGAACGGGAGTTGATCTCCGTCTTTCAGCAAAATATCAACCTCATCTGACTTACTGCCCTTGCTACCGTGTGCGAAGTGAATTTCGTGACCGATGGCCGTAAGCGGGTATTTGTAGGTCTGGCAGTTCAACAGCGCGATGGTAACGGCGTGTGCCAACTCTTCCGGGTCCGCACTCTTGACATGGCTCTCGTCCGAAGCAATGGCACCGTTGTATGTAACAGTTCCAGTTGACCGATCGAAGGTGACCGCAGAAGCGCCTAGCGTTTCGAGTGCGTCGTAATACCAATTGCGTTCAACGTCGGTCAGGTGGCGAGACATGTAAGGCCCGTTCTCTAAAGGACTTGCGCTGTTGCTTCGTGAACCCTGAATGGTCGAAGCAGCATTGTAGCGAAACGCGTTATTTTTGCACTGGCGGTTCCCTGCGCCCTCGCGTGGATTAGTGAGATAGGGGGCGTTCCTTAACCCAGGAGGACGAATGGCTGACAATCGAGATTCACCTGACGACCTCTACCCGTTTGCCCGAGCGCTCGTTCGGAAACTTGTTAATCGGTATCAACTTACGTGGGATTCGCACCGCAAAGAGGACGCCGAGCAAGACCTTTTCCTGGCCGGCTGGCAGGTCTGGCAGGAAACGCAGGACATCGGCCTGGCCAAGAACCGCATGGCCAGCCGGAAGTACAACCTGCTTCGCGATTCCTCTACCGAGAAAAAGCACGAGCCAAAACTGCTGTCGGCCGTGCAAAGGAAGCAGAAAAAAGAGGCCATCCAAGGCCAATTTGAGGCTCGCGACTTTGCGGCGGAACTCGGGTTCGAAACGGCGACTGACCGAGCCAGCCAGCGGGGCGATCCTGTCGAGGAGTTGATCGTCCAAGCCTACCTCAACCGGCTTACCGAGCGACAGCGCGACATCGTGCTCTTGCGAATGGCCGGCAACAAGGATTCTGAGATCGCCGAGCAACTCGGCATTAGCCTGCGGACCGTGGAACGAGAACTGGCACACTTGCGAAAGGAACGAACGAATGAACCAGATGCCTGAAACAACCAAGACCAAGCGCCACTACTGGCTGCGTGAGGACTTCGATGTCCTGATGGACCTGATGCCGGCGGAAGATCGGGAGATTCTCAAGGAATTGATGCCGGAAGGGATCGAGTTCCCCCGGGCACGTTCGAGCAGCACGTCTCTCACTTACCCCAAAACGACCGAGGGGGCATTCCGCGAACTGCGGCTGCGGGGCCTGCAGTGCAGCGCATCTACGCTGCTCGAACTTGTCGAACAGCACGCTGTGTCGCCAGGTGGCGAATGGTCCTCGCTCGAATGGAGCAAGGACGACATCGACCAGGCGGCGGAGTGGCTGTACGACAATCAGCGCTGGACATCCTGGACGCACTTCTGCTGGGTGACGAACGTCCGGTTCGGCCAGGCCGTCAAGTCGCGACGTGTGGCCTCGGCTCGCTTCGGACTGCCGTTCGACATGAGTTTCGATCCGCTCGGATTGGTGACGGTCATTGAACCGCCGACCGATCCGGATGACTACGCCTACGTGCGGTTCTTCCCGAGGGGAACCAAGATTGAACCCGCGGAGGCCGGCAAATGAGCATCGCACTCGAGGACTTGCTCTTCGCCGCGCCCATGGTGGCGATCGACGCTGCCGGCGGCATCCCGCCTCAAGTGGTGATGATCGCTTATACCGGCGGGCTGATGACGGTTCCAGGCTGGGGACCGGTCGTGATCGATCTGGCCGGGCTCAACCTCGGCGAACGCCAGATCGGTATCCTCGCGGACCACGACTCGACGCTCAAAGGGATCGTCGGGTACGGGTTCCCGATGGTCGTGAACCACAAGCTCATGATGCATGGTTCGATCAGCACCTCGACCGACACTGGCCAGCGGATCATCGAGTTGGCCAAGAGCGGCTTTCCGTTCCAGGCGTCGGTCGGCGTCGCGCCCGACAAAGTGCTGAGGCTTCGCGAGAGTGAAAACGTCCAGGTGAACGGTCGTCTGGTCAAGGCACCCCACGGCGGGCTGACGCTTGTCCGCAGATCGACACTTCGCGAGGTGAGCATCGTGGCGATCGGAGCCGACTCACAAACATCCGTGACTATTTCGGCATCACATGGGGAGGCAGAAATGCAGACAGTGGAAGAAACAAAAACCATGACGGCCGACGAGATTCGCGCCGAGGCGCTGGCTGAGACGCATCGCGTCTTGGCGATCCGCAAGGCCTGCAGCGGACGTTTCGCCGACATCGAAGCGCAGGCCATTCAAGACGGTTGGGACGCGAAGCAAACCGAGCTGGCCGTGCTGCGGGCCTCGCGACCTACCATTACCACGCACTACGGCGGTCACGGTGTAGCGACGCCGGAGGCCTTGGAAGCCGGCATCTTGCACTTCATGGGACGCGATTCGCTCGCCGAAAAGCATCTCGGCGCCGAAGCAGCGGAGCGTGGTCGGGCTCTGCGAGCAACGAGCATTCACGATCTCTGTCGGGCGGCGCTCACGATCGAAGGCGCATCGTTGCCGAGCGGACGCGATGCCCTGATCCGCGCCGGCTTCTCGACGAACACGCTGCCGATCGCCTTGGGCAACGCGGCGAACAAGATTCTGATGAACGCCTACGTCGATTCGCCGGCCACCTGGCGGGCGTTCGCGTCGATCAAGAGCGCGAACGACTTCAAGGACCACACCGGCGTCCGGCCGAGCCTGTTCACCGAGCTTGATAAGGTCGCCAAGGGAGGCGAGGTCAAGTATGGTTCGCTCACCGAATCGACCTACCCGTTCTCGATCGATACGTTCGGTCGCAATCTGGGCATCGATCGCCGGGACATCGTGAACGATGACCTGGGGCTGTTCGATGACGCAGCACAGGCCCTTGGCCGCTCGGCGATGCGATCGCTCTCGGACTTGGTCTACAAGACATTGCTCGACAACGCCGGCAGCTACTTCTCGCCGTCAAATGGCAACTTCGTGAGCGGGGGCACGACCGGCCTGTCGGTGAGCTCGCTGCAAGCGGCCGTGGCGGCGATGATTGCTCGCCGGGATGCCGAGAACCGTGATCTCGACATTCGTCCACGAACCCTCGTCGTGCCGCCTGAACTGGCTCAATTGGCCAAGGAGATTCTGTTCTCCGACTTCATCCAGCGGGCCAACGACACGCCGACCGGCAATGCCTTGAAGGGTGTCGTCGGGCTGGAAGTCGAGCCGCGACTCAGCAATCCTCGTTTCTCCGGCGCAAGCACGAAGGCCTGGTACTTGTTCGGCAGCGTGCTCGATTCGGCGATGGTCGTGGCGTTCCTACAGGGCCGCCAGACGCCGGTGGTCGAGTTCTTCGGCTTCGATTCGAACCCGAACGTACTCGCGGCCACGTGGCGCGTGTACTTCGACTACGGTTCGGCGCTCGCCGACTTCCGTGCGGCGTACAAGAGCAAAGGCGAGGCATGATGCCCGCCGGCCGCGATGCGATTGCTTCTCCGGCATCGCGGCCACTCTTTCTTTTTCCTTCCGCCGGTGACTCTCGCTGGCCAACTCTCTCGAAGGAGGACCAATGGAAACGGCTGCGCCCGAGCGGATCGGCAAGTTCGAGTTCAGCATCACGACGAGCCAGGCGAGCAATGAGGAGCGGCAAGCACGCCGAGCCGAAGTGCTCACCGCATGGCTCTTGAATCAATGGCAACGGGAACAATCGGAGCAGGGGCATGTACCCGACTTCTCTCTCAATTGACCAGATCCCGGCGTGCCTACGCGAACGCACGCAGTGGGTCTGCTGGAAGTATGTGGTCCGCGATGGCCGACGAACCAAGGTGCCGATCAATCCGCGTTACGGTTGGAACGCGAGCGTATCCGACCCGAACTCGTGGGGCGGCTTTGAGGATGCCGTTCACTTTTTCGAGCATACGGAGACGATCGAAGGTATCGCGTTCGTGTTCAGCGCCGACGATCCTTACTGCGGCATCGACGTCGATGATTGTCTTGACGAACGCGGCCACCTGCTGTGGGGCGAAGACCTGCTCGCGCCGTTGGCGACCTACACCGAGGTTTCGCCGTCGGGTCGAGGCTTGAAACTGTTCCTCGAAGGCAAGAAGCCCGACTTCGCTCGTTGCCGCCGCACGGGCTTCGGTCCGGACAAGCAAGGCGAGATCGAGGTCTATGACCATAGTCGCGTCTTCGCGGTCACGGGGCGCGTGTCGGGCACGACGTTCGACGTGGTGAACCGACAAGCGGAACTTGAAGAACTCTGCCGGCGGCTTTGGCCGCAACTGCCGAAGGTCGAGCAAGTGCCAACGAGCGTGGACGGCCGGCTCGATCGCTGTTTGACGGCGATGCTCAAGATGAACATCGCCGACCGCAATGACGGCTCGTTCCGGCTCTTCGGCGTCTGCTGCCGGTGCGTCGAGTTCGATCTGTCCGACGCCGAGGCGATGCAGGCGGTCCGGGCTTATGAGATCGCCCGGCCGTTCCCGACCAAATGGACCGACCAGGAGATCGTTCAGCGACTTCGAGACGCCGAACGCACCTGCCAACGGGGGGTGGCGCTCGTAGAACCGGGCTCGCCCACTCCATATATAAGTGCGCCTTCCGAAGCGGCCCCCTGCCCGTTGAGCATCCGGCACCTGGTGGGCGGCTACCCGGCCCTCCGCGATCCGGTGATCCATGGGCTTCTGCGGCAGGGTGAGACGCTCAACATCATCTCGGCCCCCAAGATCGGCAAGTCCTGGCTGGCCACCGATCTGGCGTTGGCGGTCGCGTCGGGCCGGCCTTGGCTTGGCACGTTCGCCACCGAACGCGGCGACGTGCTCTGCATCGACAACGAACTGCACTGCGAGACCTCGGCGCACCGTATTCCGAAAGTAGCCGAAGCCCGCGGGATTCCGCTCGAAGAAATCGGCGAGCACATGTTCGTCGAGAATCTGCGGGGCCGGCTCAAGGACATCCTGTCGCTCAGCACATACTTCGAACGGATCGAGCCAGGGCGCTTCAGGATCATCGTGCTCGATGCCTTCTATCGCTTCATGCCGCGCGACACCGATGAGAACGACAACGGTGCGATGGCACACGTCTACAACTACTTGGACGCGTACGCTAATCGCCTCGGCTGCTCGTTCGTGCTGATTCACCACTCGTCGAAGGGGAATCAGTCGGGCAAGGCGATCACGGATGTTGGCAGCGGCGCCGGCTCGCAAAGCCGGGCCACCGATACGCATTTGATTCTTCGTCCGCACGAAGAGAACGACTGCGTCGTGCTCGATGCCGCTGTGCGCTCCTGGCCGCCGGTGAAGCCGCGGTGCTTGCGGTGGACGTTTCCAGTGTGGACGCCCGACGATTCGCTCGATCCGACGGCGCTGCGCTCTGAGCGGCCTCGCCGGCGAGCGAAGCCAGAAGGCACAGTGCCGGCCAGTGCCGACTGGGATGCACAGCAGCTTGTGGAAGCGCTTGTCACTGACGAACCACAGCCGATGCAGGCGATCCTCCTCGCAGCCACTAAGGCCGGGTTGTCGGAGCGGAAGGCGATGCGGCTCTTGAAAAGCGCCGAGGCCACTGGATTGGTGCATCGCTGGCGCTTCGGAAACAATCGGCCAGTGCAGATTGCGACCGTGGCGCAACCTACCTCTGCCGGGGTGGAAGTACCGTTTTGAGTTTGCGTGTGTGTGTGCGCGCGCCCCCCTAGTACCCCCCAGTGCTGCGAGGACGCAGCCTGGGGGAAATGGTGTTTGTAGCGCGCAAACACAGAATGAAATCGCGCTCACACCAACCCTGGCTCAAAGAGCGACTTGGCCCCGCGCCGCGAGGTGCATGCGAACGAACGAGAAATAAGGAGTTACGTCACGCGTCCAATGCCAACGACTATTTGCCCATGCCCATCTGTGGCGGCCCAAAAAGCATGCGTTTTTCCCGAGGAATAATGGGGGTCAAAAGCGACTTTCGGCGAGGCCTGGTCGCGGCCGAAGTCCCTAGGTACTTCCGGGCCGGGCTCTCAAGAAGATGGCGACGGGAACAATCGCAAGGGGGACCACAGTTTATTTATGACGCAGAACTTTTTCGGCTCCCAGATTCCCCAGATTCTCGGCGGAATGCCCCCGCCCGGCGCTTGATTAACTTCGCCCGGGCTGGCTCCTGTGTGACTCGCGCGGCGGGATGTCCGCTGGCGAACGAACGCAAGTACGGGAGCCGCAACGATGTACGACGAGAATTTGGTAGAGTTGGTGCGAACGTTGGAAGCTGAAGGACGTTGGATCGATCGCGGGCGCTGGGTCCGCTTGCCGTGGAGCAGTGGCCCGGCTTACTTGCCGACGCGGCGCGAGATCGCCGAGAAGTGCCGGTTGCTCCGCTCGCGGGAGGAACGCCACGGTGCGCATGCGCGCGCACCGCGTGGCGGTCGCACCATGTAACAAGCGCGTGAGCGCACAAGCAGACGCAAGCGAGGCCCGTAGGCGGGCCTCGTTGCACGGTTAGTCGCTAATCCGAATCTGGGGAATCTTTGTCCAAACCAAGGTCTTGCTCGGTGACGGAATGTTTATTGTTCGTCTTCCAACTGTTCGGCAAGTCCTTTGCGCCAAATTGATCTAGTGCCCGATAAAGGTACGGCCTCAACACCTCGTCGAATACGCGATGGCAATTGGGGCATAAGGGGATTCCATTAGCCTGTCGGTCACAGCCGACCTTTGCCTTCCATTCTTTCGCATCGATGATGTGCACGGCATCTGGTAAGGGGTAACCTGTTCCGCACATTACGCAAGGAAGGTGCTTGTCTGTTTTTCGATCTCGTACGATTTTCCGCTTTACGTCCGGGTTGAACGCCATTCCAAAGCTTCTCCCTGATGCTGGAACACTCGGCTTGAGTTGAGGTAACTTGGTGGTTCGTTGAAAAGCGAGCCGCCGAAGTGCTGGTAACACGGCGACGGCTCTCACCAGAACCACCCTTTGAAAGAGAAAGGGCAGCAATGGCTACTCGTCATTCTAATGGCTTGCGCGCGGTCGGCTATGCCCGCCGCAGCACCGACTTGCAAGAGCGGTCGATTCCGGATCAAAAGGCCTACGTCGAGCGCTGGGCCGCCGAGCACGGCTATACGATCAACCGTTGGTATGTGGACGACGCGATCTCCGGCACCAGCACGCGAAGCCGCGATGCTTTCACGCGGATGATCGCCGAGGCCGAGAACGGCCGCGATTTCGACGCCGTCCTCTGCTATGACATCTCGCGATTCTCACGCGGCGGCACCAACGAAACCGGCTACTATCTGCACCGGCTCAAGACGGCCGGCGTCGACGTGCTGTTTACCGCCGACGGAATTCCGGAAGGTGACGAAGGCGAGCTGATCCAGGGCGTCAAATCCTGGCAGGCGAAGCAGTTCAGCGTGAAACTGTCCCGCGACGTCATTCGCGGTCACGTCTCGGGCGTGATGGCCGAGCACAGCGTCCAGGGCGGACGCCCGCCGTACGGCTACGACCTGCAATACCTGAGCAGAGAGGGAAAGGTGCTGCGAACGGTACGACGGCTGGCTGACGGCAGCAAGCACGAGTTCGACTACGAAGGGCGATGTGTGCGGACGCTTCCCGCGGGCGAGCGCATTGGGAAGGCCAAGTCCGACATCGTTCGCCTCGTGCCTGGCGATCCAGTACACGTTCAGGTCGTGAAGCGCATCTTTTCGACATATCTCCAAGGCTCCGGATACCATTCAATCGCACTCGCTCTGAACGCTGAAGGAATCCCAGCGCCGTGCGGTGGTGGATGGCTTCGGGCGGCGGTTAAGGACGTTCTCTCGAACGTCGCTTACACCGGAGCGCTTGCATGGAACCGCAGCACATCGGGCAAGATTCACACCGTTGGCGCCGATGGTCGCCCGCAGGCGCGGAGCGAACGACGCCGCCTCCGGCGCAAACCAAAGGACCAGTGGTTTGTCGTTGAAGGGGTTCACGAGGCGCTCGTCAGCCGAGCCGATTTCGACCGTGCTCAATTGGAAACGCAGCGTCGGGCAAGCCTCGGTGGTAAGGCACGCCCGATTCAACGGTATCTGCTCTCGGGCCTAATCAAGTGCCTCAACTGCAAGTACCCGTTCACAGGCAAGCGGCTCGGGCGCGGCACGTATCGCCCGCGGTACTACCTCGATGGCGGACATCATCGCTACGGCAACCAAGTCTGCCGGCATAAGCAGATCCCGGCCAAGCAGCTTGAGGCCTGGGTGGTAGGTCAGGTTCGCAAGATTATCCTCGGCGATGCCAAATCCGTTGAGGCGGCGATCGAAGGGTTCGTGCGCTCGGTGCGATCGCGGGTGCCAAAGACCGCCAAAGCGACCGATGTCGCTCAAGAACTGGCGGCGGTCACCAAACGCATCCAGGCTACGGCCAAAATGCTGGCCGACCCGTCGCTCGGCGACGTGGAAGAGATTCGTCAATCGCTCGTGAGCCTAAAGACCCGGCGCGACGCACTGGAGGCCAAGAGCAAGGATCCTAAGCAGCCGGAACGAGGCTGGACGGAAGCTGAACTGCGATCATGGGCCACCGACAAGCTTTCCGCGCTTGACGAAGCGTTGACCGCCGAGGATGCCACGCCCGCCGCTCGGGCTGTCTTGGCGGCATTCATCGATCGGATTGAGATCGAGCACGAGGCCAAGCGAGGGACGCTTTACCTCTTCGCGGACGCGGCTGAGGTATTGGCACTTGCTGATACCACACGAGTATGGAACGGCGAGCGCACGAAGCTGGTGTACGCCTTCCCCGCCAACGAAAACCTCTGGCAGCGCTACGCCGAACTCCGCGCCGAAAGTCTTCGCCAGGATCGGGGCGGCGTGGAAGCGACCGAGTTTTATCGAGCGCATCGCGAGGCGATGGATGAGGGAGCCATTGTTGCCTGGCCAGCACGGTTCAATCACGACGAGCTTTCAGCAGTGCAACACGCCATGAACCTTCGGCTGCAGAACGAGGCCGCCTTCTTCGCCGAGTATCAGAACGAGCCGTTGCCCGAGGATCACGGCGAAGAACGAATTCTCACCACCGACGAGATCGTGGAAAAACTCAATCGCACGCCGCGCCGCGTCGTGCCGGAAGGCGCCGAGCAGTTGACGATGTTCATCGACGTCCAGCAATCGCTCTTGTTCTACGCAGTGGCGGCCTGGCGAAACGATTTTACCGGCGATGTGATCGACTATGGCACTTATCCCGATCAGGGGCGACGCTACTTCACGTTGCGCGACGCGCGCTTGACATTGGGCAGGGCAGCGGCCCAGGCGGGCTTGGAAGGCGCCATCTATGCCGGGCTCGAAGCGCTCACCACCCAGACGCTGGGCCGTGAATGGGCTCGTGAGGACGGGGCGTTCGTCCGGATCGACCGCTGTCTGGTGGACGCCAATTGGGGCAACTCGACCGATGTGGTCTACCAGTTCTGTCGTCAATCGGCTTACGCCGGTCTCTTGATCCCCAGTCACGGGCGTTTCGTCGGCGCGTCGAGCATCCCATTTTCCGACTACAAACGAAAACCGGGCGAGCGCGTAGGCCTTAACTGGCGGATCACGAACGTGCAGGGCAAGCGGGCCATCCGGCACGTCGTGTTCGACGCCAACTTCTGGAAGTCGTTTGTGCATGCGCGACTATCAGTTGCGATGGGAGATCCCGGCTGTGTGGCGCTCTTTGGAGAACAACCGGAACAGCACCGGCTGTTGGCCGAGCATTTGACCAGCGAGTACCGCGTGCGCACGACTGGTCGAGGTCGCACGGTCGACGAGTGGAAGCAGCGACCGGAGCGCCCCGACAATCACTGGTTCGATTGCCTCGTGGGTTGCGCCGTGGCGGCCTCGATTCAGGGCGCCGTATTGTTTGGCACGGAAGCGGTCGTGCCGCACTCGCGCGAGCGGGTGAGCTTTGCCCAGCTGCAGCAGCGGAGGCAGACGTGAACGACACGACAATCAAGAAGGAAGAGCGCGGACTTGTCTGCCGCAATTGCAGTTGTCGCCACTTTCGCGTCGTCTACACGCGGGCGGTCGCCGGCGGCCGTGTGAAGCGGCGGCGCGAGTGCCGACTTTGCGGCCGTCGTGTGACGACGGTTGAGCACCTCCTTTGAGGAGGTTCTAGCGGTGGAACGATTTTGAACTTCTTCGCCCTGTGACTGGCGGATATTGGACGCGCGCGGGTAGCAATATCCATAGACGCGTACGTTTCCGCCGCTACGAGTGACGCGATGGTCGACGACCTCGAACAAGCGATTCGTGACAACGCCGCCGGCCCGGCTCGCGTGGCTGGCGACGCCGGCACGGTCGAGCAACATCCCCTGAGTGAGCAGATCGCGGCCGACAAGTTCCTGGCCGCCAAGGAAGCCGTCAAGAGTCCCTCGCGCGGCCTGCGGTTCAATAAACTCGTGCCGCCGGGGAGCGCTTGAGTGCTCGATTGGCTAGCCAAGTTGTTTGTAGCGCCCGCGCCGCACGAATCACGTCGAGTACGGCTGGTGCGGGCGCGGTACGACGCCGCCACAACCACCGACGAGAACCGCCGCCATTGGGCGGCCGCCGACAGCTTGTCCGCGAACGCGGCCAATAGCCCAGACGTGCGGCGGACCTTGCGGAACCGCGCCCGCTACGAAGCGGCCAACAACAGCTATGCCCGCGGGATCGTCAATACGCTGGCCAACGACGTGATCGGCACTGGCCCGCGACTGCAATTGTTGACCGAGGAGCTTGAAGCCAACCGTCGCGTGGAACAGGAGTTTTCCCGCTGGGCCGACGAGGTTCGTCTGGCCCAAAAGCTCCGCACGATGCGTGCGGCGCAAGCGGTTGACGGCGAAGCGTTCGCGATCCTGATCACCAACCCGCGACTTACGTCGCCGATCAAACTGGACTTGCGACTCGTGGAAGCCGACCAGGTGACGACACCGGATTTGAACGCCCTGAAACCTCAGGCGATTGACGGCATCGTGTTCGATAAGGTGGGCAACGCAGTCGAGTTCCACGTCTTGAAGAACCACCCTGGAGACAGCACCGCGAACTCCGCGAATGAGTATGACCATATTCCGGCCGAGGCGATGCTGCACCTGTTTCGCATGGATCGACCCGGGCAAGCCCGTGGTATTCCTGACCTGACACCGGCGTTACCGCTCTTTGCCCAGTTGCGACGCTACACGCTGGCGGTCTTAGGGGCGGCGGAAACGGCAGCGGATTTCGCCGGCATCTTGTACACCGATGCGCCTGCCGGCGGCGAAGCGGACGCAGCCGTGCCGTTTGAGCCGATCGAACTCGAAAGCCGGGCGCTCGTCACCATGCCCGGCGGCTGGAAGATGAGTCAGTTGCAGGCAGAACAACCGGCCACGACCTATGCCGAGTTCAAGCACGAGATCCTGAACGAGATCGCCCGCGCGCTCAACATGCCGTTCAATGTCGCGGCCGGTAACTCGTCGGGCTACAACTACGCCTCGGGTCGGCTCGATCACCAGACCTATTTCAAAGCGATCCGCGTCGAACAAGCGCAGCTGGAACTGGTCATCCTGGATCGCATCCTGGCCGCCTGGCTTGATGAAGCCGTGCTGATTGCAGAACTTCTGCCAGCAATCGCCGGACCGATCCTCGGTTGGTCCCACCAGTGGTTCTGGAACGGGAACGAACATGTCGATCCCGCGAAAGAGGCGGGGGCTCAAGATGTTCATTTGGGCAACCATACCACTACGCTGGCGATCGAATACGCTCGTCAAGGACTCGATTGGGAAGAGGCAGTGCGGCAACGCGCTAAGGAAGTGGCACTCATAAAAGAGCTGGGTCTGACAACGGCGGCCAGCGAGCAATCGCCCGCAGACCAGGAAGACGCGGAACAGGAAGACGAGGAAGCCGATGTCGACGCCCCATGAACTCACGATCGTCGCCCGCGAGATCGAGTTCGCGGCGGCTGGCGGCGAAGCGTGTGAACCGCGTCGCTTCTCGATGGTGGCCTATACGGGCGGGGCGATGCAGTTGTCGGGTTGGAAGTTTCCGGTCGTCGTCGATCTGAGTGGACTGGATGTCGGACGCGCGCGCCGACCGATCCTCTTGGATCACACCCGCGACGTGGAACACGTGCTGGGCCAAACCGATCAAGTGACGGTCGCCAATCATCAACTCTTGGTCGCCGGACAAGTGCTCGGAGACTCGGCAAAGGCGCGGCAGGTGGTCGCACTCGCCGATCGGGGTTTTGGTTGGCAGGCCTCGATCGGTGCCAAGGCGCACGATGTGGAGTTCGTGCCGGCGGGACGTTCGGCAATCGTTAATGGTCGTGAAGTGGCTGGACCAGTCAACGTCGCCCGCCGGGCCACGCTCGGTGAAGTGAGTTTCGTCGTTTTGGGAGCGGATGAGAACACGCAGGCGGTGATCGCCATGCAAACATCGGAACAACGAGGGGAGACGGTGAATATGGAACTGGCTGATTGGATCGCCGCACAAGGGTTTTCGATCGATGCGCTCGACGAGCGCCAGCGGACGAGTCTCGAAGGGCTCTATCAGCAGGTCAGCGCCGGACGGCCGGCGCCGGTTACGCCGACGAACGAGGAGCCCAGCTCGTTGGACAAACTGCGGGCCGAGATCGCGGCCGAAACGGCTCGCACTATCAAGATTCGCCGGGCTTGCGCCGGGCGGCATGACGAACTGGAATCCAAGGCGATCGCCGAGGGCTGGGAACCGAACCGGGTGGAACTCGAAGTCCTGCGGGCCACGCGCCCAGCGGCTCCGGCGATCCAGGCCACTGCCACGGCCAAGCATGGCCGCGCCCTGGAGGCCGCGATCTGCCTCTCGGCCGGCATCCAAGAGTCCGACCTGGCCAAGAGTTACGACGCCGAGACACTCGAAGCGGCCCAGGGGCGCGATCTGCGGGGAGCCGGCATCCACTCCTTATTATATGAAGTCATCCAGGCTTCCGGCGGGCACGTTCGCCTGGGACGCGTCGACAACGAAACAATCCGTGCGGCGCTCGTGGCCGATCGGCAACTCAACGCCTCGGCCGGATTCTCGACGATCAGCCTCTCCGGGATTCTGTCGAACGTGGCTAATAAAGCCATGCTCGCGGCTTACGAGGCTGTGGCCAGCGTGGTATCGCGATTCTGTGCGGAAACCGACGTCAACGACTTTAAGCAAGTCACGCGCTATCGCCTCACTGGCGCCGGCGTCTTCGAAAAGGTT
>JALHLM010000067.1 GCA_022844585.1 Pirellulales bacterium
TGCCTCCGCCAGGTCACACTCAAAATCGGCCCCGGCGGCTCCTCCGAGCGCTTTTTCACCGCGTATTGAGCGAAAAGCGAAAATCCCGTAGGATTCGCCGCGCCGCTCGCCATCTTCTGTAGCCGAGGTCTGTGACCTCGGCTGTGTTGCACATCGCAGAGCGGCCCGCGAAACACGCGAAACACGCAAAAGTGAAAAGGTTGGGATTGCCGAACTGTGTCCGCCCACGAATCTCACGCGCATGTCCGTTGAATGGGCTCAGAAATAGTTCGCTTGGTAGCTGACTATGAATTCTAAATTGAACAGCAATTTTTGCGTGTTTCGCGTGTTTCGCGGGCCGCTCTGAAATGTGCGGCGTAACGATGCCGCAGACCTCGACTACAGAATGCAGATAGATGACCGACATCGAAATCCAACGCTGCACACGCCACTGCGCCGTCACCGGCCGGCGGTTGGAGGACGGTGAGGAGTATTTCACGGAGCTGCGTTCCCAAGGCGCCGACTTGGAACGCGTCGACTACTCCGTCGGCGCCTGGACCGGTCCGCGAGACGAAACAATCTCCTGGTGGAAATCACGCGTACCCACGCCGGAAACGCGCCGGGCTCGCTGGGCGCCGAACGACGTGCTCTTGGAAGTGTTCCAAGATTTGCTGACGCGCCCCGAACAAGCGGACAAGTGCTACGTGATGGCGCTGCTGCTGGTGCGGCGCAGAATCCTCCGCCTCGAAGACACAGAACAATCGCCCCAAGGCGAACCCCAACTAGCCCTCTACTGCCCCCGCGACGAAAAAACCTACCACGCACCAGTCCAAACGCCGGACGAAGCAAGAATCGAAGAAATCCAACGCGAACTAGAGCAACTCCTCTTCGCCGGCGGCGAACCCATCGGAAAGCTTGGAGCACAGCGTGAGAGTGACCCCACTGAAAACTGAACACTGAAAACTTCAAACTAACGTACCCGTTCAAGGATGAACGCGTGGGCCGAGCTTCGGCAATTTGGTTCTTCGTGCTAATCGCGCTGGTGTGCGGCAGCGGGGCGAGTTGCCCCAAAGTCGTGCAGCCGTTCGCGGCCGCGCCGCAGCCTGTCGTCGGGCCGGCGCCGTCGCTCGAAGAACTCGCCCGCGTCGTCAACGACAACAGCACGAAGATTCGCGCCGTCAGCACCGTCGACGCCAAGATCAGCGTGCCAGGTCACGCTCTGTTGCCGTCGGTCAAAGCCAGCATGGCCTGGGAACGCGGCCGCCACTTTCGCCTGATCGGCCAGACAGCATTCACCGGACCCGAAGTCGATCTCGGCAGCAACGACCAATTATTCTGGATCTGGATGCGGCAATCCGCCCAGCCATCGATCCTCTACTGCCACCATCAAGATTTTCCGAACACCGAACTGGCCCGCGTCTTTCCCGTCGATCCCGAATGGCTGATCGACGCCTGCGGACTACCCATCGTCGATCCCAACCGGCAGCACTTCGGCCCATATTTGCTCGCGACCGCCGAAGGCGAAAGCCCGCGCTACGGACTCTACACCGTCCTGCAAACCCCGCGCGGACCCGTCACGAAAACCATCGTCATCGACGGCGTAACCGGCTGGGTAGTCCAGCAATCGCTCATCGACCCGGCCGACTCGACCGGTCAGCCGTTCGCCGTCGCGGTCGCCGAAGACTTCCAGCGCGACGCCCTCACCGGCGCCTTCACGCCGCGCAAGATCAAACTGCAATGGCCCAAGCAACAATTCGGCCTGGAAATCGATCTCGGCACGCTCCGCACCAACGAAGCCGCGGCGCAAGACCCCACAGCCTGGGACATGCCCGAATACGAAGGCGCAATCCCGGTCAATCTCGCCGACCCCCGCGTCCGCATCGCCGAGATCTTCCCCCCACCCGCGCCCCAAGAAGCAACAACCCCGTCAGCCACCGCAGCCCACCGCACCCCCTTCGGCCTCTTCGACTGGCTGCTGCCGCAAGACTAAGCGCAAGCCAACCCAACCACTCTCCCATTTTTTCGCGCCATTTCGCGCCTTTCGCGGTTAAACCTCCGCGTCTCAGCGCCTCCGCGGTTCAAAACGCCCTAACCCACCGCTTCCCCAGCGCGCCGCATCTTTTCACGAGCACGGGCCAAGAGCGGCCCAATAGAGTTCTCGTTGATGCCGGTCGACTGGCTGATTTCGTGATAGCTCAGCCCGTCGAGATGAAATAATCGCACGATGTGCGCCTCGCCCGGCTCCAGGTCTTCCAACAGCCGATCGACTTCCTCCCGATCTTGAATCCGGGCTTCCGTCTCGGTCTGCGCGACCGGATGCGAAGCCGCCAACGACGTCGCCTGCTTCCGCGCCAACAATTCCCGCACCACCACCCGCCGGGCAACGACCGTCAGATAAGTCGCCAGGCTGCTCTGCCCTCGGAACCGTCGCAGAATCGCGAAATCGTCGCGCAGCACGGTCAGGAAAACCTCGCCAGCCAGGTCCTCGAAATCTTCGCGGACAATCCGGATCGACCGGGACTGCGCCGAGTGGTTGATGACATGCACCACCAGCCCGGTGAACCGGTCCACGAAATCTTCCCAGGCATGGGGCTGCCGGGTGAGGCAGCGCTCCAACAAATTGCGGTCGACGTCAGAAAGCGCCACGGCTTCTCCCTCTTATCCCCGTGGTCGCGGAATCGGGGCGAATCCTTGCCTACGGAGACCATCGACTGCGCACGGGCTAGCAGACATCTTGCCCCATATCCTCCTGATTTTAGGTGGACCCAAAAAACGAGACAAGTGAAACCAGGGGGAAAGCCGATTTTCGTCTGTAATCGCTCGGGGGCCGCCCCCCGACGGCAACCCGGCGGCCATCCACCGGGAAACACATGCTCGGCTCGCCAAAGGCTTGTGAAACAAGCACTTGACACTTCGGCCGCGGATGTGTGGAATCTGAGGAGGCTCAGGCAAACGGCGTAAGATTTCGCGATTGACGCGATTTTCTCCGCCGCCCAGCCGACACTTCCCAGTGTCCGCCAAGTTTTTGAACCCAGCCAGCAAGACACGACTTCAAAGGAGATCCTTCCCCATGGCCCACGTCGTCTGCCAGCCCTGCTTTGGCTGCAAGTACACCGACTGCGTCGTGGTTTGCCCGGTCGAATGCTTCTACGAAGGGGAACAGATGTTGTACATCCACCCCGACGAGTGCATCGACTGCGAGGCCTGCGTTCCGGAATGCCCCGTCGAGGCGATCTTCATGGAAGATAACGTTCCGGAAGAGTGGAAGGACTTCACCGCCCTGAACGCCGAACTGGCGTCCCAGTGCCCGGTGATCACCGAAAAGAAAGAACCCCTCACCGGTTCTTGATCCACCAGCGCCGCCCCATCGGCGGACGCACCTCCCAAGCGCCAAACCCAGCGGGCGGCCCCAACCGCCCGCTGCGCTCATTCGCGCCGCGCAACCTCCGCGCCGCGCAACCTCGCGCCGCGCTCACGCCGCTCACTCTCGCACTCGCTGCACCGCGCTCGCGCAGGCACGGCGCACTCTCTGCGCCGCTGCTACCGACCAAGCCCCAAAGGGGCGACCGTTAGTAGCCAGGGGTGAGCGAAGCGAACCCCTGGAAACCAGCAACAACAAAACGTGTAGCCCCAACGGGGCGGCCGAAAGCCCGACGGCTGCTCCTCATCGAAGTAGATGGCCCTTTTCGCGTTTTCGCTATTTAGCGGTTTCGTGATTCAAATGGCATGTTCTCGCTTCGAACGCGAAAGCGCGAAATGGCGAAAACGCGAAGGGCTCACTGTCCCAGTTCGTCAAACAATGCCCTTGGCGTTGTGACGCGCGAACATTGCAGTTCCCAGAATTAGCGAAATCACCAACGAACTTGGCTCCGGCACGGAGAAGCCGTACTGCAGATGATCAATTTCGAAATCCGACCCTGGCGATTCTTGAACTAAAAAACCGGCGATCCCTTGGTCCGAGTACATGCCGACGAAGTAGTCGTCGACAGTCGTGCCTTCGTTCGAAAGATCTCCAAATCCCGGATAGAGCGCGCCGTCAATGACGTTTTCTGCGCCATCAAACGCGCCGATGCTTACAAACCGCCTGGGCTGATTGGAAAAGGTAGAATCCGTAACGACGACGCCCACGAAGTTTGGAAGCCGGCCGAGAACGTCCGCGTCAAACTCGAAATAGGCCGCACGCCGACAGGCCAGTGACGTACATGATTCCAAAAAAAGGGCACAAACGAGTGTCCCTGCTGGCCGAGGCCGTCAATTACGCCGTCATCGGCATCCACGGAGTCCGTCCCAACTCCCGGCGTATGGTACGCGCCGGTCTGAAACTCCAACTCCGGATGCCATACCCCTGGCGTATTTAGCTCGCCATCCTCAAAGTCCTCCAGCCAGAACGTCGTTCGGAGTCCCCAAAGATCAAACGGCGAATCGGCGGCGCTCAAGTACGGCGTAGGGCCGTAGAAGATCGTCTTGGCATGGAGAGACGACGTCGAAAAAACAACCGACGCGACGGCGATTATCGATGCAAACTTGGTCAACATGGTCGTTTTGTCCAACAGTTCGGTTTAGCTATGGATTTGCCTGTCAACGCGCATCATAACCACGCTGCACTCACCCGTCAAAAAATCACCAACCGCGACCCTCCGGCGACGTAACCCTCGGCGGCGACAAGTACAAATGCTGGTGAATTCGGTTCTGATCGCCGCTGTTCCGAGCGGCTGATCCTTCACCAATATCCCAGCAGCGAACCGATCGACGGCGCGGCATGGTGGGCGTTTCCCGCGGTTGATAGAATTCAAAAGCGGCGCTAACCGCACTGCAACGCATTTGCTCTCCCCAGAACGCCTGCTGTGACTGCACCCTATTTCAGCTCGCCCGCGCCCGAGGCGATTGTGTCGCGCGAGCGCGCCACGCTCGCCCCGTATGCCATGCACAGCGAAGCGAGCCGCGGCCGGCGCTACGCCGAATCGCCTCATCCCTATCGCGGACCGTTCCAGCGCGACCGCGACCGCATTCTCCATAGCGGCGCCTTCCGGCGTTTGGCCTACAAGACGCAAGTCTTCACCGGCGACTTGGGCGACTATCACCGCAACCGCTTGACCCACACGCTCGAAGTCGCCACCGTCGCCCGCACGCTCGCCCGAGCGTTGCGACTCAATGAAGATCTCGTCGAGTCACTGGCGCTGGCGCACGATCTCGGCCATCCGCCGTATGGCCACGCGGGCGAAGACGCCTTGGACGAATGCCTCGCCAACCACGGCGGCTTCTCGCACAACCGCCAGGGACTGCGCGTGTTGGAATTGCTGGAGCAGCGCTATCCGGAATTCCCCGGGCTGAACGTCTCGGCGGAGATTCTCGACGGCCACGCGGCGCGCATCGACAAACATTTCGACGCCGGCAATCTGATCGAAGTCCAAGTCGTCGAAGCCGCCGACAGCATCGCGTACGATACGCACGACGCCGACGACGCCATGGAGTTGGGGCTCTTGACGTTGGACGAGTTGTTGGAGATCCCGCTCTGGCGCCAGGCGCGCGACCAACTGCGCGAGAGCTACCGCAACCTACGCGGCAAGACGCTGCGGCGCGCGCTACTGCACACGCTGATCGATTGGCAAGTCGGCGACCTGGTCGCGCAGGCAGAGCGAGGAATCGCGTTGCACAACATCCGCAGCGCCGAGAACGCCAAGGCCGCGCCAACGATCGTGCGCGCGAGCAGCCCTTTGTTGGAGCGCAAGCGGGAATTGGAGCAGTTCCTCTTCGACCGCGTCTACCGTCATCCGGACGTGCTGCGATTGCGCGAAGAAGCGCAAACGTCGCTGCGCGCGATGTTCGCCGGCTATGTGCAACGCCCGGAACTGATGCCGGAGCGATTCCTCGAGCGCGTGCCGCACGACGGCGTGGAGCGCACCGTCTGCGATTATCTCGCCGGCATGACCGACCGGTACGCCGAACGCGAATACGGACGACTCTTCGCGGGCAAGGACGAACGACACTAGCCCGTAGCGCCAGCGAGGGGGAGATGGCACCGGCTACCGGTGGACGCGAACGCCGGATAGACGTTTCTAGTTCGTGCGACCGCCAGAGGAGATGCCCACAGTTCGGGCACGGAGCGTCGCCCGTCGGTTCGCAGAAATCAATTGCCGCCTCGGCCCGCAGACCGGGCATTTGCTCGGAAATCCCTCCGGCGTACGCGAGGCGATGCTCATGGAGACTTCCCCTCGTTTTCGCGTACTTTCGCGTGTATCGCGGGCAAACTCAGCGTTTCTCTTTGCGCTTCTTCTTCGCTGGCTGCAAATCCGGCGCAATGCCCATCGTGGTCCGCAGCCAGGTGACGAACAGCTCCGCGCGTTCGCGTTCCGACTGAAGCAGGATGCGCTCGTCCGTATCGACTCGGCGTTGCTTGACGAGTACGGCGTACTGGTACGACGCCGCGCCTTCGCTATCGACCGTGCGTTCCTCCGTGATCGTGATCTTCTTCACATCTCCGAATCCCAAGGTCAGGGGGGCCTTACGTCCAAACGTTGCCGGCAATGTCAGACGTTGTCCGAAGCGGTCGATGATCAAATCAGACAGCCCGAGCCAGTTCCGCACAAAGCGCCGCCCACCGAGCCAGAACGTCGTGCCGAGAATGACGGCCCAGACGCCCAGCATCACCGGCAGCGTGGGTCGCATCCCAGTCAGGCAGCCGACGAGAAAGATCATTGCGAACGACATCCCGCCGAGCGTGAGCGCCGCGACGAACAGCGCGCCGTGATCGGGTACAAACGCGCGAAGCTCAACACCGTCATCGCGGACGGGCACGCCGCCGGTGTCTTCATGCTTCGACGCGGGCCGAATCGCGCGGTACGCCATCGCCCAGCCGGTCAGCATCACGAGATTGAACGGCGTGAGAAACATGAGGATGTAAAGGTCGAGCCCCTCGATGCCGCGTAGCAACACGGCGCGTTCCGGTTGCGTGGGATCGTAATACACCGTGCGCCGGCTGTCGGCCGGAAATCGTTCGACGATCGCCTGGCACCAATTGCCCTGCGTCTTCACGGTGCTGTGGCGGTACTTGGTTCCCGTGTACTTCTGGCCGGCGACGCGATACTCATAGCTGAGGTCGAGATCATACGAGGTATCATCGCCACTGGAATCCGTGATCACGTCGTTCTTGAGAATGATCCCGTCCGTCGCCGCATAGGTATAGCTCCATATCTGCCAGGCGGCGGCGGAAAGCATCGCGCCGTCGGCCAGCAGCGTCAAACCGCTCCAGAACAACATGAATACGCCGCCAACCAGCAAGCCGAGCCCCTTCGACAGCATTGAAAGGATCGAGCGACCACTTTTCGGTTCTGACAACGTGTCACTCATAAAGCCGGGCTGTCCGATATCGACGCATGGCCTCCGCGAGGAATCGATCCTCACAATCATACCGCATGAAAAACGTCGGGCGGGCGTGTTTGTCGCGGTTTGGGCGATGCGCCGACGTCGAGGAGCAATCGGATCGCCTGCAGCTGATTGTTCAAAACAGCAACCAGAGCGGCCTGAAGCACCGGTACTCGCAGTCGACCACCGGCGGTTCGCACGCGATCAACGATTGCAGGGTTGCCAAGTCGGCGTCCGCCGCGTCGCGCAACAACACCTAGACATCATTCCCGCCGCCCCGCGACCAAGGGAGATACTCATCGGTGCGCAGGCCTTCGGGTTGGTACATGGCGGGCAGGTCTTCCGCTGATGCTTGTTTCATCCACCCGGCACAACGGCGTGTCGTGCGGTTCGAGTCGACGAATCAGCGCCGCGGAAATTCAAGGCGAAGTTTGCGAACCGGAATCGGCGATGTAGACGTGAATTCCAACGACCGACGCACGATTTCGCCGTCCAGATCCCAGAATTCCGGGTGTTGGAATGCCGGCTCGATTCGCGTTGCTTTATCGCGGGGAATCGCTTCAATTTCCAATGCAACCTGCTTCACTGCGACGATGTCCGTTTGAAGACCGTCATGTGGAATGCAATACGCATTCCATTCGAACACTGGCAATAGCAACCGAATTGTTCCCTTCATTTCCATGCGAGCTTCGAGCTTGGCGTAAAGCGCTCCGACCGCCACTTCCACGTCTCGATCGAGAGGCAATGGCGATGCGCCGATCAGCAAGTTCAATCGTTGTCCGTCGTCCGACAGCGCGACGTAAGCAGAGTCCGGATAGGCCTTCCGACGTCCATCAAGCGGCACCTGGGCGACGAAAACATCGTGCGCCGTCGGGTTGGCGACCGTATAGGTGATCGTCAATTCGTTGGCATCGATCGACATCGATCCTGTCAATTCAAACATTGGTAACCTTTCGGCGCATCATGGCAAGTGATTGTGGCCCGTACGTTCCGGCAGGCCTCGTTCTCGCCGATATCCGTTGTCTTCATTGTTGATGTTATCGTACTCTTCTTTGTGCGGATAACCGGGCTTCGGCGACGGTTCACCGCGCTTATTGTTGCCGGTTGCGTTGTGGGCTGCGTGACCGAGTTCGTGATTGAGTCCAGCATCCGCCGGAGAACCCGGCGGTCTGGTTTCGTGCGGATTGTAGTAAACCGTGCTGGGCGCACCAACTCCGGGAGTTGAGGACGGGCCGCCCGGTGTCGCGCACGCGTTGCCAGGGCTATGAGGATCCCAGTTCTTGACGGTCACGGGATGCGGCGAATTCTTGATCGTTGTCAGTGTCTTATTTCCCGTGTTCGAACTGGCGATTCGATACAAGTCTTGCTTCACCGCATTTTTGTAAGCTTTGTCGCCCTGGATCACGATTTTCTTGTCACGAATCATCTTGTCGACCATGCGGCGGCTGGCGTTGGTGCCTCCCGCGGGAACGCGCTCATTCGGCTTCTTTGGCGGCGGCTTGTGGGGCGACTTGCCTTGCGGCGGCGTGTTCGCTGTTCCCGACCGTCTACTCCCCGGCTTGTTCTTGCAGCCCCTTCGCGATCTCGCCAGGCCCACCAGGTCCACGTCGATCAGCGGGTTATCGACGTATGCGTAGAGATTCAGACCGCCCTCAATGCCCAACGGATCCTGTTGCAAGTACCGTCCCAGTTCCGGACTGTAGTAACGGAAGCGATTGTAGTGCAGCCCTGTCTCCGGATCGAAGTAGTGCCCCGGGAAACGGAGCGGCATCTCGATCGAACTGCGCGGGTTGATCTGCGCCGCGCCATAGGGTTCGAGCCGCGCATCCCAAACCGAACGACCGCCGTCGTCTTCTACGCGCAATGGCGCGCCGACCTGATTCGTGAACAGATAGTAGCGCCGGCCGGATGCCGGATCCGCGTCGAGCGCCGCGTACTCGACAAACATAAACGGCACGAGAGCGACTTGATCGAAGTAGATGTACAATCGGACGGTGCCGTCGTGGCGGACCTCGGAGGCCAGCCGGAAATTGTCCCAGTAGTACCTCGTGGTGCGCCCTTGCCACGTCTTGGTCGTGCGCCGCGCGAAGGCGTCGTACGTCGCCGTCCAAGTGTTGCCGTCCATCTCGACGGCGACAAGCCAATCCAACTCGTTGTAGCGATAGTGAACGGTGCGATTGCCGGACTGTCGAGAAATCAGGTTGCCGCGCGCGTCGTAGGTGAACGCGGCGCCGTTGGCGCGCGCGACCTGATTGCCCGGTACAACATGGACGCCGTGCATTGTCGCCTGTTGCAACAGATTTCCGGCCGCATCGAACAGATACGGCTGCGACGTTCCGACTGCAGGCTTAGCTTCGGCGATCCGTTCCGCGGCGTCATAGCGATAAACGACCGTGCCACTCTGCGAATCGGATTGCTGGAGCAGGCTCCCTTCGGGCGAGTAGAAGTAGTTTCGAAGCCAAGGAACATCGTTACCGCGCGGGATCGTGGCCTTGCGACGGCACGCGCCGAGGGCGTCGAACCAGGCCAATTCACGCGTGCCGTTCGCCAGTTGACGCAAGAGCAGGCCGTTCGGACTGATCGTCAGGCGATGCTCGGCGCCAGCGGGATCGACTACGACGTACTCGCCTTCGTCAGCGGTGTCATAAGTGACTTCGAAGGCGTCGAAGTAGATCGTCTTGGTAATCGAATACCGATCGATCACGTGGACGACGCCCTGGCCGTCGAACTGATCCAGCACCAAGCGGCCGTCGTCGCTAAACGCGCACGTTACGGCGCCGCGCGGCGTGGTGGCGACGATGATGCGCCCCGACTCGTCGTGCTGGAACTCGTGAGTGTCGCCCCCCGCCAAATGCCAGGCGAGCACGACGTTGCCGGGCCCGACGTCCCAGCGCACCAGCGCGTGGCCGGCCTGATCGCGCTTCTCGACCAGGTTGTCGGCCGCGTCGTAGCGGTACGTTTCCTGCAACTGGCCCTGATAGCGAATTTCGACCAGCCGGTCCTTGAGATCGTAACTGAACTCGTGCGTCGTGCCGCCGGGATCGACGACCTTCGTGATCCGCTCCTGCGCCGAATACGCATACCGCGCGGCGTGATTGAGCGGATCGACTTCCTGTTGCAACAAGTTGAACGAGCCGTACTGGAACCGCCACAACTTGCCTTCGCTGTCGTGGTAGTCGGACAAGTTCCCGTTGACGTCGTAGCGCCAGCGTTCCGCGCTCCCCGGCCATTGGCGCAATACGGGCCGGCCGAACAAATCTTCCTGCAATGGACCAGGCGGCGTTTGGCTCAACAGCGTCGGATCGATGCTCGCGTCGTACGTATCGGTATTGCCAAGAAAGGCGTTCAAGACCGCGCCGCGAAATTGACTCAGTAGCGGATCGTCGCGCTGCGGCGTGGTGATCAGTTCGGGATCCACCAGTTGTCCGTATTCCCACTCCAGGGCCGTCGCCGGCAAGTCAAACGCCAAGGAATCGTCCGGCTCCGGTTCCAAGTCGCGCAGCGCGAGTACATGACCTAGCGGCGTGATTCGCGCCTTTTGCTCGCCGAGATCGTTGTAGATCAGCTGCGTGACATTGCCGTTCGGATCGATCTCCTCGACGACGTTGCCTTCCTCGTCGATCGTGAACTTGGTCGCGTTGCCGTACGGGTCGTTGATCTGCGTAATCGTGCCGAGATCGTCGTAGAAATACGTCCAAACGCCGCCGTCGCCGCGCCGCACGAACGTGGCTTTGACGTCGGGCTGATAATCGAGAAAGACTTCGAAGACGCCGTCGTCGGCCCGCGAATGCTCGCAACGCCCGAGCGCATCGTAGGCGAAATGAAACGAGTACCCACGCCGATCCGTTCGCTTCAACATCCGGCGCTGCGGATCCCACACGAACCGAATGATGTTGTTGTACGTATCGCGCCCGGCGATCAGGTTCCCGGCGGCGTCGTACTGATACACCATCAACGGGCGCTCGCGCGATGGCGCGGTCGGATCGGACAGATACAGCCCCGCGATGCGCCCAGCCGGATCCGTCGCTACGCGAATTGAGCGGCGCTGGGAATCGATAATCTCGACCAGCTGATTCGCCGGCGGCGGCGTTGCACTCGCAGCGCCGTTCGTTGCCCGGGGCGGCGGCGCATAACGAAACTCGATCGTCGCGTCGTCGCGCAACCGCGCTAGCGGGGCCTTCGCCTTGCCGGGGGCGAACTCGAACTCCATGTCCGGTTCGCCTTCTTGCTCGATCGAGTAGTAGTCCGCGCCGAGCCGCCGCAGCAGCATCCCGTCGCGCGCGGCTTCGTCGCCGTCTTCGAGCAACTCCGGAAATTCGACGGCGCCGCCAAGCGGATCGGTGTAGTGAAAACCGTCGAGGTCGCGTTCCAGGCTGTGGTCGTACTCGTGCGCATGTCCCCAGCCGAAGCCGCGCGCAGCATCATTGAGCGCGCTGTTGTAGTAGCGCCGCCAATGCAAAGGGATCTCGCCAGGGAGCGAGAAATCGACCGTCACGTCGGTGTTCGCGCCGGTGACGACGTCGATCGGGTCGCCGACCAGACGATTGCTGTCCAGGCAGGTGCTCGATTTTCCCGCTGCGCGGTGGGTGAAGCTGAACCAGCTTCGCATGGTCAACCTCACGTGGGGGCGCCGACGCCGGCGCCCGCCCCCTTGAAGCGTTTTCCCTTCAGCTTCTTCATGAGTCCCTGAGCGATCGCCATCGACGCCGGCAACGGCACGCCGCCGATCAACACGTTGGGCGAGCCAACCAAAATCATCCCCGGCGTGCCAGTCGGCGGCACGACAGGATCTTTGCCCATCGCCGCGCTGGCCGCCATCGCCGCCGCGTCGGCCGCCATCTGCGCGGCCATCATCGCCGCGTTCAAACCGTGCGCGGCCGCCATCGCCGCATCGTCCTCGGCCTCCGCAGCCGATTCCGCGGCCTCGCCGGCGATCGCGCCGACTTGCGCCACGGTGCCGGCGACGCTCGCCACTTTCGCGGCGACCTTCGCCACCTTGGCCAACATCGACGCCTTTGCCGCGCATTTGGCGGCCATCGCGCCGGCGCGGCTCCCGCCACCGGACGGTTTGCAATGCATCGTGATATCAATGCCCATCCGCGCCGCCCGGGCGCCACCGAAGAACACCTTCGACGACCCGGTGAAGATTTCATACATCGGTGGAATGCCGCAACACGTCGGATTCAAACCGATGTCCCCGCAGCGCGCCGCGGGCTTGCTGTTGACGAGGACTTGCAAGCACGTTCCCAACAACACCGGGCCCATCGGCGGCAGCGGTGTCGGCGGAATCGGCGGCGGTCCGCTTGGCGGATGCGCGATATGCGCGTGCGGCACGCCCAACGCCAACGACGTGATCGTCGCCGCGGGGAAGCACGGCAACACCGCCGAAATGGAATTCGTCATGCTGGCGAGTTTATCGTCCATCGCGCCGGCGACTTTGCTCGTCACGGCGCCGGCCGGATTCGCCATCATGCCGGCGATGTTCGCCACGCTCGAAGCTGCGGCAGTGGCTTTCTTAATGTTTTTGGCCAACTCCGCCTTCGGATTGGGAGGCGGCGTGGGCGCGGGCAACGGCGCATCCGACGCTCCGCCGCCTGCGGCGGACGGCGATGGCGAATTCGACGGACCCTGCGGAGCGGCGCCAGCCGGCGCGCCGCCGCCAGGCGGCTGACCCGGAGGTCCCCCAGGCGGTCCTCCAGCAGGCGGTGTTGGCGATTTAGCCACGTGCTGCCTCCTTGAGTTCGCGCTCCACTTCCTTGAGCCGATCCTGATTGCGCAATTGACGATAAACGCGGCTCAGGTTTTCCAGCGTCGGTCGCAGCCGATGATTCAATTCAAAGCCACGGCACAACACCTCCGCATGCTCCCAACTCGCCTGCGCGGGCTGCCATTTGCGCTGCTGTTCTTGGCTCAATCCGCGCCATTCCAAGGCTACGACCATGCCGTCCTCGTCCAACAAGCTTTCGCGAGCCTGGAACAGCAAATTGTAGTAATCCTCCGCGTCCGCGAACTTCTTTTGTTCGTAAGCGATCGCGCCCAGATTCTGCGCAATCGTCGCCAAAATCAGCGGCTGTTCCGCCACGCCCGCGGGCTGGATCGCGCACTCGAACCAGTATTGCGCCTTTCGCAAATCCTTCTGGCGATACGCCACGTCGCCAAGGCCATTCATCACCACCGCCTGCATCAGCGAGTTCTCGGCACGGCGATGAAAATCAAGTAGTTGCTTCAATTTCGCATTGGCCTGCTGATGGCGATCGTACGCCGCGTCCAACAGCGCAATCGTCAGCAGCGCGTCCATCCGCTCCGCCGAAGGTAATCGCGGGTTCTCGACCACCTTCTTGAGACTTGCTTCCAGCGCCGGCGGGCTGAAATCGACACGGGTCAATCGCGTGCGTTCCGCATCGACGAGCGGCGAATCCTTGAATGCGAAATCCGCTTCGGCGCGAAAGATCAACCGCAGCCCGCGCATCCACGGCTCGATGTCGCGCGTGCCGTGCGGCGCGCACGACGACACCAGTTCCATGTAGGCCCGCCGGTTTGCGATCTTGGCCGGAAACATGGCCCAGACCATGCGATGCCCGCTCTGCGGCGGCACCAGTGTGCGAGAAAAGTCCATCAACTGGTGCAATCGCCTCGGCGGCGGTCCCTTCGCCGCCAGTAGCTCCGCGGGCAATTCCGGCGGCAAGTCTTCCTCGCCCCGCATCTCCGCGCTTTCGCGAGCGATGCGCAACTCTTCTTGGAATCGCTTGCCGACTTGCGTGACGAACGACTCCGCGTCAGCGAAATCGTCGGCCAGGATCAACATTAAATCGGACGGCGAGGCCCGATCCAGGTCGCGCAGCACCTTGGCCGCGATGCCGACGTCCGGCTCGGCGCACGACGCCACGAGCAACAGATCGTCGCGCTGATCGACGAACGTCTTGAACTCGCGGGTCAGCCGGTCGATGAGATCACGCATGAGGGTCGCTCAAGAAAGCCAGTACACTAGCAATTCCAGACGTGCAGTAACTGCCGATCAATTCAGTTTCACAACCGCCCCGCTGATTTCGTGCTTGCCCACCGCCGCCGAGTTGATCGCCGCGCCGGCGACTCCGACCTGCTGCATATCGCAGGTGACGTTTTGATTGCCGACGCCCATCTCCGCCTTGCTCGTGCCGGTGATCTTGATTTCCTTGCCGGAAATCTCGATCGTCCCGTCCGCCTTGAGCGTGATCGAGCTGTCGCCGCTGATCAGCTTGATCTGCGTCTTGCCGTCCGCCTCGATGTCGGCGTCGGTCGACATCACCTTCACCTTGTTCTTCACCGTCGTCGATTGCGTGGCGTCGAAGAATTCCTTTACCGCTTTCGTCACCGAGATCTGATATTCCGACTCGAAGACTTCGGTGACGTTGCCTTTCACGTGGTAGTCGGCCGTCTTGGCCGCTACGTCATGCGAAAACGCCCCTTCGGTGACGGTGATCGACGTATCCTTCTTAATGGTTTCGGTGTGCGTGCCGTCGACCGTGATCGTCCGGTTGTTCTTGATGTGCTGTGTATCGTCGTGCTCGATCGTCGTCGACATGTCGTACTGGCCGTGGACAGTGATCATTTCCTTGCCCGGCGTGTCGTTCAACGAGAACTCGTTGTACCCGGCGCCCTTGTACGTCTGGGATTTCATCCCGGAAATGACCTTGTTCTTGGCATTGTCCGCGCCGTCCATGCCGAACGGCGGCATCTGCCCGCCGTTATAAACGCGGCCGATGATGATCGGCCGATCCGGATCGCCGTCGATGAACGAGACAATCACCTCCTCGCCGATTCGCGGATTATCAATGCCGCCCCAGCCTTGGCCCGCGTGGACCTGCGAGACGCGAATCCAGCACGACGTCTTGTCGTCCTTTTGCCCTTCGCGGTCCCAGTGGAACTGCACCTTCACGCGGCCGTATTTGTCGGTGAAGATTTCCTCGCCCGGCGGACCAGTGACTTCAGCCGTTTGCACGCTTTGAATCAACGGCTTCTCCGTCAGCCGCTCCGGCCGGAACATCACCGAATCCGGGATGCAACGAAACGAGTTGTGATAGCCCTCGATCTCGCTCGGCGCTTCGGCCCAATAGCTGGCCTCGCTACAGGCCGCATGTTCCACGCGCGTGAGGATGTAGCCCTTGCCTTCTTCGCGCGCGGAGTGATGTCCCTTCAGTTTGAACTTGCTCCCAGGCGAGAACGAACGGCAGTGCCCTTCTCCCAGCACGGTATCGAAGCCGGCCTCCTCTTCCTCCATCCGCGTCTTCGCCGCGGCGTCGCCGTCGCCGCGCACTTCGAAGCCGCCCGGATACTCGTATTTTTCAAACTTGGAAATGCCGTCCAACTTGACGACGCTCGTAGCGTTCGACATCAAGCTCGTGGTCGGCGTTTCGAAGTTGTAATCGGTGTGCGCCCACTTGCCGGTGCGAAACTCGTAGTGATGTTCCCACTTCCAGACATGGTCGGTGAGATTCCCCTCAGTGAGCTTCGCGCGGAATTCGATCTCCTTATCCTTGGCGTCCTTGAAGGCGTCCTTGTGGTCGGCCAGCATCATCGTGTGCTTGCCGTCCTCGTGCTGGAAGAAGTAGTAAATGCCCTCTTCTTCCATCAACCGTGAGACGAAATTGAAATCCGTTTCGCGGTACTGCACGCAGTAATCCCACGTCGGATGATTGCCCTTCAGATCGACTTTGAAATCGGTGAAGCCCAGGTCGCCGAAGATCTGCTTGATGATGTCCGGCACCGTCT